>NZ_JBISWJ010000074.1:0-11772 GCF_044462225.1 Kocuria kalidii
GGCGGACCGCCGTCGTCGTGCGCGGTGCGGGTCGTTCAGTCCTGCATGTCCTCGAGCTCGATGCCCGTGGTCTCGCGCACCATCTTGACCGTGAAGATCAGGGAGACGAGGCCGAAGAACGCGTAGAGCCCGTATGCGAGGCCCAGGGAGAAGGCGGCCAGGGACGGGAAGGTCACCGTGACCAGCCAGTTGGCGATCCACTGCACGAACCCGGCCACGGCGAGCGCGGCGCCGCGGATCCGGTTCGGGAACATCTCGCCCAGGAGCACCCACATCATGGGGCCCCACGAGACGCCGAAGAAGACCACGAACAGGTTGGCGGCGATCAGGGCGATGGGTCCGGTGACCGGACCGAGCTCCGGAGCGCCGTCGACGACGTTGGCCGTGGCGAACAGGACGGCGAGGGTGCCGAGGGACAGGGTCATGCCCGTCGAGCCCACGAGCAGGAGCCGGCGCCGGCCGACCTTCTCGACGAGGGCGATCGCGACGATGGTCACGGCGACGTTGACCATGGACGTGATCACGGTGATGGTGAACGAGTCGGCCTCGGTGAAGCCCACGGACTGCCAGAGCACGTTCGAGTAGTAGAAGATCACGTTGATGCCCACGAACTGCTGCAGCGCGGCCAGTCCGATGCCGACCCACACGATGGGCTTGAGGCCGGCCGAGCGTCCCCTCAGGTCGGACAGCCGGGGCTTGTGCTCCGTCCGGAGGGACAGCTTGATGAGGCGCACCCGCTCGGCGGCCGACGCGGAGCCCTGCAGATTGGCCAGGACCGCCTCGGCCTCGTCCGGGCGACCGTCCTCCACCAGGTAGCGGGGGGACTCGGGGATCGTGAAGGAGCCGATCAGGTAGGCGACGGCCGGGATGGCCTCGGCCATGAACATCCAGCGCCAGGCCTCGAAGCCCCACCACAGCGGCTCGGTGGACCCGCCGGCCAGGGCGGCGAGCCAGGCGTCCACGGCCAGCGCGATGAAGATGCCGAGCACGATGCCCATCTGCTGCAGCGAGCCCAGCCGGCCGCGCACGGACGCCGGGGCGACCTCCGCGATGTAGGCCGGGGCGATGACCGAGGCGACGCCCACGCCGACGCCCCCGACGATGCGCCAGAAGATCAGCCAGCCGAAGGTGTCGACCACGCCGCAGCCGATGGCGCTGACGAGGAAGAGGACCGCCGCGATCTTCATGACCGGGACGCGGCCCAGGGCGTCCGCCACCCGGCCGCCGGAGAACGCACCTGCGGCCGCGCCGAGCAGGGCCGAGGCGATGGCGAAGCCCAGCGGGCCGGGACCCACGCCGAACTCCTCCTGGATGGCGGAGACCGCGCCGTTGATGACGGCGGAGTCGTAGCCGAAGAGGAAGCCGCCGAAGGCGGCGATGATGCTGATCCGGAGGACGGCCTTGGTGTTCGGGTGCTCCGCGACCGTCGGGGTCGTGGCGTCTTGGCTCATCGGAGAGCTCCCTTGCTGATGGAGAGGTGACTGGTGGTGGACCGGCGTGGCGTCGGGACGTGCCTGCCGTTGCACTCCGGGGCGGACGCACCCTGCGGCGGACGGGGATACCTGTGACGCGGTCCACACTAGAACTTCGGCGCGCCGACTGTCCATTAGTCGAAGACGGCGACCGGTCGGCGCGTCATCCTCCCGGAACGGCACCGGCGGGCAGCTCCGCGTGCTGCAGCGCCAGGACGACCGCGCCCGCCACGTGGGCCTCGATCCCGAGCCGGGCGGGTTCGATCCGCAGGCCCCGGACGTTGCCCCGGATCGCGTGGCGGGACACGGTCTCGCGCAGCGGGCCGAGCAGCAGATCGCCGGCCTCGGCGATCTCCCCGCCGACGACCACGAGCTCGGGGTCGACGGTGTTGCAGAGGCCGGCCACCGCGGCGCCCAGCAGCCGACCGGTGTCGCCGAGGACCCGCCCGCAGCCCACGTCCCCCGCGGCGGCCGCGGCCACGAGACCGGGCACGGTCAGGTCCGGGCCGTGGGTGCCTGCCAGCAGGCGGGTGACCTCCCCGGAGGAGACGTAGGTCTCGAGGCAGCCGCGGTTGCCGCACCGGCACACCCGGCCGCGCTCGTCGACGGTCGTGTGGCCGATCTCCCCGGCGGATCCGGCGGCGCCGCGGAACAGGACGCCGTTCAGGATCAGTCCCGCCCCCACGCCGTGGCCGACCTTGAGGTACACCATGTGCTGTGCGCCCCGCCCGGCGCCCCAGGCGTGCTCGCCGAGGGCCCCCGCGTTGGCGTCGTTCTCGACGACGACGGGCAGCCCGAGCCGGCGCGCGGCCTCCTCGCGGACGCCGATGCCGTCCCAGGCCGGCAGCATCGTGCTCGCGCCGACCAGCTGGCCCTCGAGGTCCACGGGGGCCGGGAGGGTGAGGCCGGCCGCGAGGAGACCGGCCCGCGGGATCCCGCGGCTCCGGAGCAGGGTCTCGAGAGACCGCCCGACGAGCTCGAGGTCGTCCTCGAAGCGGTGGTCCTCCGGCAGGTCGTGGCGCCGCTGGGCGAGGATCCTCTGGTTGAGGTCGGCGACGGCCACCGTGACGTGGCGGTGGCCCACGTCGATGCCCACCACGTGGCCGGCCGAACCCCGGAAGCCGATGAGCTGGCCCCGGCGGCCGGCACCGTCCGACTCGGCGGCCAGCAGTCCGGCGCCGATCAGTTCGTGCACGATGTTGGAGACCGTCGAGGGCGCCAGGGCGGTGCGCCGGGAGATCTGCGCCTGGGTCAGGCGCCCGTGCCGGCGCACCGTGTCCAGCACCCGGCGCTGGTTGGCGTTGCGGAGGGAGGTCTGCGAACCGGGCTGGAGCCGGGGTTCGGCGGACTCGGACATCGTCGTCCTCTTTCACCGGTGAACGTGTGCTGCGGTGCCAGCCTAGTCGTTGTTCACAGGTCGAATACGGGGGAGGGTCGGTGCGGTGCGGTTCCTCCGCGCCGGAGCGCCGGTGCGTCGCGGCGGGCGTCGGCAGGAGCCGCGGAGACGTCGGCCCAGGGACCTCAGGGGACCCGGCCGGCCTCGGCGATCAGCCCCTTGGTGGCCGCGACCCGGTCGGGGGACGCCGCCACGAAGTGCTCGGAGCGGGTCACCACCGTGGGCACCGTGGCGTTGCCGTCGTTGAGGGACTCGACGAACGCGAGGGCGTCCCGGTCCTCCCAGATGTTGGTCCAGGTCGCCCGTCCGGCGTCCGCCCCGAGCCCGCGCTCGAGCATGCTGCAGAACGGGCAGCCCGGTCGCCAGTAGATGGCGACCCCACCGTCCTGCACGTGCTGGACGGCATCGCCGTGGGAGGCGGCCGGTCGGGCGCTGCGGGGCGGGTCCTTCTTGAACACGGGTGCTCCTCGGGGTCGGACGGCGGTGGCCGGGTTGGCGGCCCAGTGTAGCGGGACGTGCCGACGAGCACAGCTGTCCCCTCATCGGGGGACATGCGTTACTCGGGCGAACCAGAGCCGCTCCGGGGCCGTCGCCACTGACCAGTCGGTCGGTCACCACCTGTCGGTTGTCGATCCCTCCCATGGTCGGCGTTCCACGTGAAACGCGGTACGGATAACGGGATATCACCGTCTGCAGGTTGATCGGATCGTCATCGTCATGAGCTGTGCCGCTGTCCGCCATCCAGTGGCGTCGGAGGGCTGCCATGGGGTCATGAGCTTCATGATTTGTCATTTTCTCGGGTCGGCCGGGGAAATCAGCCGGAACCGTCGTGGCGGCCGCGCGTCCGGGAATACCGCTCACGACGCCTGTGCCATGGTGGTGGGCATGGCACTACCGGCGCAGCATCCTTCCCCCCGGCCGGCCCGCTCCACCTGGTCCCTCCCCCAGTTGCACCAGTGGGTGGTCGTCCCCTTCATCGTCGTGCTGAGCACGGCGACGGTGGGACGGCTCCTGGTGTACTCCCCGGGGATCGCGGCACAGGAGACCGAGGTCCTGCACCGTCTCGACGCGGCACGCCTCGGCGTCCTCGACGCCCTGGCGCTCGTCCTCCACCATGCGTTCTCCACGCCCGGGGTCCTCGTCGTCATCGCGGCTCTCACCGCCTGGCTCGCTCTCGCCCGCCGTCGGCCGTGCGACGCCGCCGGCTTCGTCGTCACCGCGCTCTCGGGCTGGGCCGCGGTCGGGCTGGTCGGAGTCGCCGTGGGCCGACCGCACCCCGGCTCCGCGACGTCCACCGAGCCCCTCGTCCTCGTGGAAGGCCTCGCCTCGTTCCCGTCCGGGCACACGGGGGCGGCCGTCGCCGTCGCCGCGGCGTTCTGCCTCGCCGTGCGGCACGCGAGCTGCGTCCCCGCGCTGCTGGTCGCGGGACTGGGGACGGCCGCGCTCGTCGGGCTGTCCCGTCTCTACCTGGGCGTGCACCACCCCCTCGACGTGCTCGCCTCGTTCCCCGTGGCATGGGCCGGACTGGCGGTGGGATGCGGGCTCGCCAACCGGCTCGTGCCCGCCCTCGCCTACGGCTTCGGCTGGCAGCAGGAGGGTGCGGAGTGGCAGGGCACCGAGGAGCGTCCCGCCGCCGGGGCGGCCCGGGCGGAGGACGCCCACCCCGTCACCGCGCGGGTCCCGGTCGTCCCACGGTCGGACCACCACGCCGCCTGAGGCACCGCGCCGGCCGGTCCGGCACTGCTCCGCGACCGCGCCTCAGGGCTCGATCCGCCGGTGGAAGGGCCACCAGATGACCCGGCCCAGGTCGTAGGTGAGAGCCGGCACCAGCAGCGAGCGGACGATCAGCGCGTCCAGCAGCACGCCGAACGCCACGATGAACGCCAGCTGCACGAGGAACATGATCGGGATGACGGCCAGTGCGGCGAACGTCGCGGCGAGCACGATGCCGGCCGACGTGATCACCCCGCCGGTGAGCGTCAGCCCGCGCAGGATGCCCGCCCGGGTGCCGTGGACCAGCGACTCCTCCCGCACCCGGGACATCAGGAAGATGTTGTAGTCGATCCCGAGCGCCACGAGGAAGACGAAGCCGAACAGCGGGACGGAGGGATCGGCGCCGGGGAGATCCAGGACGTTGTTGAACACGAGGGCGGACACGCCCAGTGCCGTGAAGAACGAGACCACGGTCGTGAGGATCAGCAGCACCGGCGCCAGGACGGAGCGCAGCAGCAGCATGAGGATCAGCGTGATGACCACGAGGATCACCGGGATGATCAGCGTGCGGTCGGCGATCGAGGTCTCGTTGGTGTCGATGTTCGTCGCCGTGGTGCCGCCCACGAGGATCTCCTCGTCGGCCGCCCGCAGGTTCTCGCGCAGGTTCCGCACCGTCCGCTCCGCCTCGGGGGAGTCGGCGGCGTCGGAGAGCGTGGCCCGGAGCTGGTGGAGGCCCTCGGCCTCGGTCGGCTCGGCTCCCGCGAAGGGCCCCGCAGGAGGAGGCGCGTCCTCGCCCAGCGGCAGGGTGCCGGACGGCGAGTCGTCGGCGACGGCGACGACGCCGGCGATCCCGTCGGTGTCCTCGACCGCCTCGACCGCGCGGTCCAGGGACTCCGTGGGGACCATCACGACCACCGGGCTGCCGGAACCGCCCGGGAAGTGCTGGGCCAGGGCCTCCTGGCCGTCCCGGGCCGGGGACTCGCCGAGCACGAGCTCGCTCTGCTCCACGCCCGAGGCCTGGAACTGGGTGCTGAACCCGGCGAGCGCGAGGAGCACCACCGTGGTCACCACCCAGATCGCCCGCGGGGCGCGGGCCACGAAGCGAGCGGCTGCGGCCCACAGACCCCGGCCGTCGACGGTCGGACGGCTGCCCGCTCCGTGCCCGACCACGCGCACCCGATCCCTCCCCGAGGCGTCGTACCGGGGCCGGAACGGCCAGAACGCCGCCCGCCCCGTGGCGTGGAGCACCGCGGGCAGGAAGCTCAGGGCCGCCAGCATCGACATCACGATGCCGACCGAGGCGACCGGGCCGAGCGCCTTGTTCGAGGCGAGGTCGGACAGGAGCAGGCACAGCAGTCCGGCGATGACGGTCGCCCCGGACGCGACGATCGGCTCGACCGATCCCCTGAGGGCCGTCCGGGTGGCGTCCGCGCGGCGCCGGTGGTGCAGCAGCGCGTCCCGGTACCGGGCCGTGTACAGCAGGGAGTAGTCGGTGGCGGCGCCGACCACCAGGATGAACAGGATGCCCTGCACCTGTCCGCTGATCGTCACGAGGTCGTTGGCCGCGAGCCAGTAGACGACCAGGATGGCGGCGCTCAGGGCGAACACGGAGGTCAGCAGCACCAGCACGGGCAGCACGGGGGACCGGTAGACGACCAGCAGGATCACGAAGACCACGGCCAGTGCCACACCCAGCAGGAGGCCGTCGATGCCCTCGAAGCCGGCCACGAGATCGGCCGTGAACCCCGCCGGGCCGGTGACGTAGCCCTGCAGGCCATCGGGCCGGTCCGCCTCGAACAGCGCGGAGAGCGCCTCGACGTCGTCGACGACCTCGCCGTCGGGCAGCGGAACGACGATCTGGATGGCCTCGCCGTCCTCGGACGGGATGGGCGGGGAGGGCTCCCCCTCGGAGAGCCCGGTCTCCTGCACGGCGGCGGCGGCCTGCTCCGCCCAGGCACGGTCCGCCGCGCTCAGCCCGCCCTCGCGCTCGAGCAGGACGATCGCGGGGATCGCCTCGGAGTCCCGGAACTCGCCCTGCAGGTTCGTCACCAGGGTGGACTCGGTGGACTCCGGCAGGAAGCTGGACTGGTCGTTCGTGGAGACCTCGGAGATCTTTCCGAAGTACGGCCCGCCCACGCCCGCCACCGTGAGCCAGCCGACGATCAGCAGCGCCGGCAGGAGCGTGCGCAGGAGAGCGGCCCAGCGGGACGGCCGGGGCGGCTCGGGGGGCTCCGCCCAGGGGGCGGGGCGCGGCGCGGTGGGGGCCGAGGCTGGCATGGCGGGCCTTTCACGAGCGGCTGGAGCAGGTCGGAGCCGCGGATCCCGACGGGCCCCGGCACGCTGCACCGCAGGTGACAGGGTCTGTGCCCAGAGTAATAGTTCGAAAACAGAAATAAAATCCCGGGGTCAGTCGTAGACGGCCTTGACGCACAGCACCGGGCACGGGCTCTCGAGCAGCACGCGCTGGGCCGTGCTGGCCATGATGATCTTGCCCACCGGAGAGCGCTTCCGGATGCCCAGCACGATGAGCTCCGCCTGGTGCTCGCGCGCCGTGTCGAGGATGACGTCGGCCGGGTCGCTGTCGTGCGCCGGCTCCCGCAGCTCGTACCGCACCCCGGCGCGGGAGAGCCTCTCCTGCGCGATGTCGACGTCCGTGCCGGCCTCCGGGGACGGCTGGCGCCGGGGCCGCGGCTGCACCACCATCAGGTCGGTGCCGCGGCGCTCGGCCTCGAGGATCGCGGCGTCCAGGGCCGCGTGTCCGGGGGCGGTGGGCAGGTATCCGACGACGACGGTCACGGGATCTCCTCGGGTTGGGTCGCCACGGACGGGCGGACCGGGTCACAGGGTGCGGTGCGGGTCCCCACCCTCGGGCTCGTCCTCCAGGCGTGCGAGGTCCTCCGGATTCTCGAAGCGCACCTTGCGGCCGAGGATCAGGCGGTCGTAGACGAAGTTGACGATCCACAGGCCCAGGCCGATCAGCAGCAGGACCACGGCGATCTGGTACTCGATGAGGTCCTGCGCCCAGGGACCCACCAGGTAGGCGCAGGTGACCGCGCCCAGGTACGGCAGGACGCGGGGGGCGTGGAAGTACTTGTGGGTGGGGGCGTGGTCCCTGCGGAGGATGATCGCCGCGATGTTGACGATGGTGAACACACCCAGGAGGAGGAGGGCCGTGGTGCCGCCGAGGGCACTCGCCGTGCCGCTGCCGAGCAGGTTGTTGATCACGATGATCAGGCCCATCGCGAGCAGGGTCGTGAAGACGATCGCGGACCACGGGGTGCGCCGGCCCTGCAGCACGTGGCCCAGGAAGCTCGGCAGGACGCCCTGGCGGGCCATGCCGTAGAGCAGGCGGGAGGCCATGAGCATGTTGATCAGGGCGGTGTTGGCCACGGCGAAGATCGTCAGGAACGGGTAGATGGTGTCGATCGGGATGTTGGGGGCTCCGACGCGGACCATGTCCAGCAGCGGCGTGGTCGACTCGCCGAGGACCCCGATGGGTACCACCGCCACGGTGAACAGCGAGACCAGGATGTAGACGGCTCCCGTGAGCCCCAGGCCGAAGAGCATCACGCGGGGGAAGTCCCGCGTGGGCTCCTTGGTCTCCTCGACCATGTTCACGGAGTCCTCGAAGCCCACGAAGGAGAAGAAGGCCAGCGAGGTCACGGCGGTCAGCGCGAGGAAGATGCCCTTGTCCTCGGAGGTCTCGAAGATCATCGTCCGGCTGAAGTCGGCCTGGCCCTGGAACGTCGCCCAGAAACCCACGAGGATCACGATGAGCAGCCCGGTCAGCTCGATGCAGGTGAGGATCACGTTGAACACGAGCCCCTCGGTCACGCCCCGGACGTTGATGGCGGCGAGGATCGCGATGAACGCCACGGCGACCACGGTGATCCCGGTGGTGCCGACCTCCAGGCCGAAGCCCCGGGTGAAGTTCGAGGCCACGGCCGAGGCCGCCGTGGAGGCGGAGGTCAGGCCGGAGCTGAGCACGGCGAACGTGACCAGGAACGTGACGAAGTGGATGCCGAAGGCCTTGTGGGTGTACAGCGCGGCGCCCGAGGCCCCGGGATACTTGGTGACGAGCTCCAGGTAGGAGAACGCGGTGATGGTCGCCACCACGAACGCGACCAGGATCGGGGCCCACGCCGCGCCGCCGATCTCGCCGGCGATGTTGCCGGTCAGGGCGTACACGCCGGTGCCGAGGATGTCGCCCACGATGAACAGCAGCAGGAGGCCGGGTCCCATGACCCGTTTGAGCTCCGGCTGGGGACGGGACCTGGCCTGGGATTCGGCTGACTGGGCCATCGAGTGCCTCGAATTCGATCGTGCCGGGAGCGAACCCCGGCGGACGGTGATCGTGGCCACAGCCTATGCCACGACCCGGGGCCGGCCCAGGAGTGACTCGGACCCTCCGCATCCCTAGCCTGGAGGCATGTCGAGGACCCCGCACCGCTTCCGGCTGACCGATCTGTCCGTGCCGTTCGTGGGCGCGCCCATGGCCGGCGGACCCTCGACCCCGGCGCTCGCCGCGGCGGTCACGGTTGCCGGCGGCCTGGGCTTTCTGGCCGCCGGCAACCGCCCGCCGCCCGGCGTCCGGGCGGACGTCGAGGCGGTCCGGGCGCTGACCGACGGCCCCTTCGGGGTGAACGTCTTCGTGCCGGAGGCCGCGAACACCGCGCCCCCCGGCACGGCGGTCGACCCTGCTGTGCACCTGTCGCTCGCGGCCTACCGGGAGGCGCTGCGGGACGTGGCGCGGCAGTACGCGGTGGAGCTGCCGGACACGGACCCCGCCGACGACGACGGATGGCCGGCCAAGCTCGAGCTCCTGGAGCAGCTGCGGGTGCCGGTCGTCTCGTTCACCTTCGGGCTCCCGGCGGCGTCCGTGCTGGAGCGGCTCGCGGCCGTGGGCACCACGACCTCCGTCACGGTGACCTCGGTCCCGGAGGCCGAGGCCGCGGTGCGGGCCGGCGCCCACCTGCTGACGGTCCAGGGCCCTGCCGCCGGCGGGCACCGGGGCACCCACCGCGCCGAGGACGTCCCGGGCGGGGAGCCGCTCCCGGAGCTCGTCGCCGCGGTGCGCGCGGTCGTGGACGTCCCCGTCGTGGCCGCGGGCGGCATCGCCTCCGCGGCCGGGACGGCCACGGCCCTGGCCGCCGGGGCGGACGCCGTCCAGATCGGCACGCTCCTGCTGCGCACGCACGAGGCGGGGACCTCGGCCGCGTACCGGGAGGCTCTCGGTTCCGGCCGCTACACGGACACGGCCGTGACCCGGGCGTTCTCGGGCCGGCCGGCGCGCGGCGTGCGCAACGGCTTCGTGGACCGCTTCACCGATATTGCGCCAGCGGCATATCCGCAGGTCAACCAGCTGACGCGCTCCATCAGGACCGCGGCGGCGCAGCAGGGGGACCCCGAGGCCATCGCCCTGTGGGCCGGTTCCTCCTTCGCGTCGGCCCGGGAGGTCGCGGCGGCGGAGGTGGTGCGGGAGATCACCGCCGGCCGGCCGGCCCCGTCCTGACGGGCACCCGCTCCGCCGGGACGGAGCCGCGGATCAGCGCACGCCGCGCATCGTGCGGCGGATCGACGGGGACAGGACGAGCAGGGCAGCGCCGATCACGATCGTCACGGCGCCCAGGACGCCGAAGTAGACGGCCTCCGTCCGCTCGGCGTAGTAGCCCGCCAGGGATCCCGACAGGGCGGTGCCCAGTGCCACCGAGAGGTAGAACAGGGCGACCATCAGCGCGGGATACGCCCTCGGGGCGAGCTTGGTGGACAGGGACAGCCCCACCGGTGAGACCAGCAGCTCGCCCAGGGTGGCGACCAGGAGGATCAGGGCGGCCCAGAGCACCGGCACGGAGGACACCCCGACCATCGGCAGGAAGATCAGGAACGCCGAGCCCATCAGGACGATCCCGAGACCGAACTTCGTGGGGGTGGCCGGCTGACGGTCGCCCAGCCGTGTCCACAGCACCGCGAACACCGGCGCGAGCAGGATGATGAAGAAGGGGTTGAAGGACTGCACCCACGAGATCGGCATGGTCCAGTCGCCGAGGTCCCGGTCGAGGCGGGTGTCGGAGTAGATGGTGATCACGGTGAACTGCTGCTGGAACAGCGCCCAGAACGCGGCCGAGCCGATGAACATCGGGATGAAGGAGCGCACACGGGAGCGCTCGTCGTCGTCGACCCTCGGGCTGGTCAGCAGGAGGGCGAACAGGGCGACGGCGGCCAGGACCGTCACGAGCACCACGACGTCCGCGAGGTTGCCCGCGTGGAGGACGCCCGTGAGCACGGCGGCCGCGGCGAGGGCGACGACGGCCGCGGCGAGGCCGACCCATCGGCCGTACTGCGCGCGGGGCAGGGGGTTGGGCACGTGGTGCGCCCGGCCGGGGAGCCGGCGGCGGGCGAGCCCGTACTGGGTCAGCCCGAAGGCCATGCCCAGCGCGGCCAGCCCGAAGCCGAGGTGGAAGCCCCAGGTCTGCTGCACGAGGCCGGTCAGCAGCGGGCCGGTGAGACCACCGATGTTGATGCCCAGGTAGAAGATGGAGAACCCGGCGTCCCGGCGCGGGTCGCGGCGCCCGTAGAGGGAGCCCACCAGGTCGGTGATCGTGGCCTTGAGCCCTCCGGAGCCGACCGCGATGAGTACCAGACCGACGGCCAGGCCGGGGACCCCGGGCACCAGGGCCAGGGCGACGTGGCCGGCCATGATGAGCACACCGCTGGTGAACATGGTGCGTTCGGAGCCCAGCAGCCGGTCCGCCACCCATCCGCCCAGGATGGCGAACAGGTAGACGGTGCCGCCGTAGGCGCCCACGATGCCGGCGGCCGTCGCCCGGTCGATGCCCAGGCCGCCCTCGGTCGTGGCGAAGTACATGTAGAGCAGGACGATGCCCTGCATGCCGTAGAAGGAGAAGCGTTCCCACAGCTCCACGCTGAACAGGTTGGCCAGCATGCGCGGCTGGCCGAAGAAGCTGCTGTCGTCGGGGCCGGGCAGGTCCGCACCGGGAACGTCGTCGTGGTGGTCGCGCGGGTCGAGGGCGCCGGTGGCGCCCTCCGGCCGGCGGGGGGTCGGGGAGGTCATGCGGTCCATGATTTACCTACCGGTCGGTCCAGCACCAATCGGTGTGCTCCCGACGCCGGCGGCCCCCGTGTCCGGCCGTCCGGCCGGGAGCAGCACGGGAGACGCCCGGGACCACGGCG
>NZ_JBISWJ010000075.1:0-63793 GCF_044462225.1 Kocuria kalidii
CCCGGGCGTCTCCCGGAGGAGCCAGGACTCAGTTGAAGTCCTTCGGGTCCGAGCCGATCCGCCCGCCGTTGTCGAGGCCGCTGATCGCCCGGACGTCGTCGTCGTCCAGCTGCACGTCGAGGGCCTCGTAGTTCTCGCGGATGCGCTCCGGGGTGACGGTCTTGGGGAAGACCACGTTGCCGATCGCCAGGTGCCACGCGATGATGACCTGCCCCGGGGTGGCGCCGTGCTTGCGGGCGATCGAGCCGATGGCCGGGTCCTTCAGCAGGTCGCCGCCCTGGCCCAGCGGGGACCAGGCCTCCGTGCGGATGCCGTGCGAGGCGTTGAAGTCCCGCAGCGCGGACTGGTTGAAGTAGGGGTGCAGCTCCACCTGGTTCACCACGGGGACCACACCCGTCGCGTCGATGATCTCCTGCAGCTCCTCCTGCGGGAAGTTGGAGACGCCGATGGAGCGGGCCTTGCCGCTGTCGCGGATCTCCCGGAAGGCCTTCCAGGTCTCCAGGTACTTGCCGCGCTGGGGGGTGGGCCAGTGGATGAGGTACAGGTCCACGTGGTCGAGGCCGAGGCGCTCGAGGGAGGCGTCGACCGCCTTCAGTGCGGAGTCGTGGCCGTGGTCCTCGTTCCACAGCTTCGTGGTCACGAAGATCTCGTCGCGCGGGATGCCGCTGTTCGCGATCGCCCGGCCCACGCCCTCCTCGTTGCCGTAGATCATGGCCGTGTCGATGTGGCGGTAGCCGATCTCGAGGGCCCGTCCCACCACGTCCTCGGCGATGTCGGCGTCGACCTGCCACACGCCGTAGCCGAGCTGCGGGATGGTGTTGCCGTCGTGCAGGGAGAGGGTCGGGGACTGCGTCGTGGACTGGGTCATGGACCGTGCCTTTCATGGGGAGACAGCCTGGGGCTGGCGGTGAGGGCCCGGGAGGGAGTGCTCCGGTCCCGGTGCCCGACGATCAGTCTCCAACTGCCTTCGCGGACTGACAAGAAGGAAAGCCTGCTTTCTGCTCTCAGCAATCAGCAATCAGCAATCAGCAATCAGCAATCGGTGCGCGGGACCGACCCTCGTCGCCCGGTGGACTGCTCCTTGGGGGACGCCCGTGCCGGCGGTCCGGTGCCGGCGTCGCAGGAGGGGGACCCTCCGCTCCCGTCGGCACCCCGGCGTCGGGGAGCGCGGTTCTCGTGCGGCCGGACCGGCCCGGGCAGTCCGGATCCCGGAGCCGTCCATGCCGCCCACGGCATACGACGGGCGGCCGAACGTCCGCGGCTGCCCGCCCGCACGGGAGCACGGAAGCCGGGAACGGGGCGGAAAGCGTCCGGCCGCGTTGGTCGATCGGAGCGCGCCCGTGGTGGAATGGAAACCATGAAGTTCAACGTCCAGCGCGTTCTGACCCCCGCCTACCTGACCTCCGTCGCCCTCATCGTGATCGGAGTACTCCTCGGCCTGGCGTGGTACCCCGTCGCGGCGTGGCTGTTCGTGCTCTCCGGCCTCGCGCTCAACGCGATGGCCGTGTCCGTGACCGCGATCAACGATGCGCCCCGGCACCCCGGCACGGCCGGGCGGCGTGGCCCGTTCCGCTCCTCGCGCCCCGTCCGCGAGGACGACCTGGACGATGACCTGGAGGATGACCTCGACGACGATCCCGACGGCGATCCCGACGGCGACCGCACCCGCGTCCTCGACGACCGCTCCGAGGGCGGCCTCACCACGGCGCCGCCGGCCCCGTCCGGGGGACCGGAGCGCCGGGCGCGCGTCGAGCCGGACACCGAGACCGACGCCACGCCCACCGTCCCGCACTCCGGCTCGAGTGCCCGGCGGGAGCCGCGCTGACCCCGTCACGAACGGGGGCCGCTGCCGGACCGCGCGCCGAGGTGCCGGGAGGGCCGGATCCGCTCGCCCGGGTCCGTGGTGGGCGTCATGATAAATTCGGGGCGATGACCAGCCCCAGGAACCGCGCCCACGACCCGGCCCACGCCGTGCCGCCGGGACGCGCGCTCTCCGCGGCGGGCCGGAGCGTGTCCAACGGGACCAACGGCTATCTCAGCTCCTGGGGGCCTTCGCTCTCCGGCTGTCCCCGGGGATCCTGACCGTCCCGGCCGGGACGCCGGCCGACGCGGCCGCACCGTCGACGGCCCAGTCCACCTCGTTCCCATCCCACCGACCGGACGGTTGCCAGGCGTGTCCCTCCTGATCATTCTCGCTCTCACCGCACTGCTCTGCCCCGTGGCCGCCGTCCTGGGCCGCAAGGCGGGTCGCGACGCCGGCTGGCCGCTCGCCGCGGTCCTGCTCGTGCTCGCCGGTGCGCTCGTCATGGTGTGGAACGGCCGGGGGGACGGCGACGAGGTCTCCCAGCAGATCCCCTGGATGCCCACCCTGGACGTGTCCTTCCACCTGCGCCTCGACGGTCTGGGGCTGTTCTTCGGACTCCTCGTGCTGGTCATCGGCGCGGTCGTGATCGGCTACTCGGCGCGCTACCTCGGCAAGGGCAAGCACAGCGCCTTCTACACCCTGATGACGTTCTTCGCGGCGGCGATGCTCGGTCTGGTCCTGGCGGACGACGTGGTCCTCCTGTTCGTCATGTGGGAACTGACCACCCTGTGCTCCTTCCTGCTCATCGCCCGCTCGGGCCCGCACGCCAGGGACCCGGCGATCCGGACGTTCCTGGTCACCGTGGTCGGCGGGCTGTGCCTGCTCACCGCGGCGGTCGCCATGTGGGTGGCCACCGGGACCACGCGCCTCAGCGAGATCCTCGTCGACGACGTGTGGTCCACGTCCCCGGGATTCGCCGCGTTCGTGGCGGTGCTGATCGCCGTCGCGGGATTCACCAAGTCCGCGCAGTTCCCCTTCCACGCGTGGCTGCCCGACGCCATGGTCGCGATCACCCCCGTGAGCGCCTACCTGCACGCGGCGGCCATGGTGAAGGCTGGCATCTACCTGATGCTGCGCTTCTCCACCGCCCTCAGCGAGGTGCCGGTGTGGAACGTCCTGCTCATCTCGGTGGGCCTGTTCACCGCCCTGATGGGCGCGGTGTTCGCCCTGCAGCGCCACGACCTCAAGGAGCTGCTCGCCTACTCCACGGTGAGCCAGCTGGGCTTCCTGACGGCGACGATCGGCATCGGCACCTCCTACGCCGTGGTGGGAGCCGTGGTGCACGTGGCCGCCCACGCGCTGTTCAAGTCCGCGCTGTTCATGTCCGTGGGGGTCATCGACCACCAGACCGGCAGCCGGGACATCCGCAAGCTCTCCGGGCTGGCCCGGACGATGCCCGTCACCGCCGTCGTGATGACCCTCGCCGCGGTCTCGATGGCGGGGCTCCCGCCGCTGTTCGGCTTCATCTCCAAGGAGGCCATGTTCAAGGCCATGGCCGAGAGCCCCGCGCCCCCGGCCGCCGTGTGGCTCGTGGGCGGCGTGGCGGTCCTGGCCGCGTCCTTCACCTTCGCCTACTCGGCCCGGATGGTCATCACGATCTTCCCGGGCCGCCCGGCCCAGGACCCGCCGAAGGAGGCCTCCGCCGCCTTCCTGGCACCCGTGGTGCTGGTCTCCGCGGCCGGCCTGGTGCTGGGGCTCGCGGGCGTGGTGGCCGAGCCGCTGCTCGGCGCCGCCGCGGCCGCCGTGGCCGGTCCCGACGCCGAGCCCCACCTGGGTCTGTGGCACGGCTTCGCCCCCGAGCTGTTCATGTCCCTGGCGGTGTTCGCCCTCGGCAGCGCCCTCGTGCTCGCCCGGAGCGGGATGGACCGGCTCCTGGACCGGGAGCTGTCGCCCATGACCGGCGTGGGCGCCGTCGAGGCGTTCCGCCGCGGCTCGGACGCCCTGGGCGAGCGGGTCGGCGACCTCACCCGCGACGACGCCCCCTACCGGCACCTGGTCCCGCCCGTGGCCGTGCTGGTGCTGCTGACGGTCGTGGGCCTGTTCACGGTCGACGTGCCGCCGCTGCAGGGGGCCGTGACGAACCCGCTGGACTGGGTCCTGCTCGGCGTGGTCCTGGTCGGCGTGCTCCTGGCCCTGGGGGTGCGCAGCCGGATCGCCCTCGTGACCATCATCGGGGTGGTGGGCTTCGCCGTCGCCCTGTGGTTCTTCGAGCTCGGTGCGGCCGACGTGGCGCTGACCCAGCTGCTCGTCGAGATCCTCACCGTGGTGGTCGTGGTCCTGCTGCTCAACCGCCTGCCGTCCACCTTCCACCGCACGGGCAAGCGGCGGACGTCCACGGCGGCCGTCGTCGCAGTCCTCTCGGGTGCCTCGGCCGCCGTGGCCACCTGGGCGCTCACCGGCCGTCGCGGGCTCTCCGACGCGGGGCAGTACTTCCTCACGGAGGGTGAGACGGAGACCGGCGGCACGAACGTGGTGAACACGATCCTCGTCGACTTCCGGGCCCTGGACACGCTCGGCGAGCTCACCGTGCTGGGCGTGGCCGGCATCGCGATCGTCGTGGCCCTGGAGTCGCGCGGCCTGCTGCCCAAGCTGCACAGCCCCATCACCGAGCCGCCGGGCTCGCCGATCAGCGACGCCGAGGACAACACGATGATCCTGCGGGTCACCGACCGCCTGCTCGGGCCGGTGATCGTCGTCCTGTCCCTCTTCTTCCTGCTCCGCGGGCACTACCAGCCAGGAGGCGGCTTCATCGCCGCCCTCATCGGGGCCGCCGGCATCGCCCTCGTCTACCTCTCGGCCCAGGACGACCGGGTCAGCCGCATCGGCCTGCCCTACCTGAAGCTCATCGGCGCCGGAGTGGTCGTGGCGGTGGGCGTGGGCCTGCTCGGCCTGCTCGAGGGGTCCTTCCTCCGCCCCGTGCACTTCTACGTGTTCGACTTCCACATGACCACGGCGCTGATCTTCGACGTCGGCGTGTACCTCGCGGTGGTCGGGGTGATCCTGGCCGCGATCAGCCGCCTGGGCGTGGAGGAGAAGGAGCCACCGCCCCTCCGGCGGGTGGGCTCCACCGCGGTGCCGTCGCACGCTCCCCGATCGACCTCCACCACGGCCGAGCCGCACCACCCGAGCACGGCGCCCCTGGACCTCAGCCGGATCCGGGTCCTCCAGCGGGAGGCCGGGCGACCGGCCGGGACGCCTCCCGGAACGCCCGCCGAACCCGACGCCCGACCCCGAGGAGACGATTCCTGATGGCACTCGCACTGACCGTGGGCGTGCTCATCGGGGGCGGCGTGTTCATGATGCTGCGGCGCGGCATGGTCCGCCTGATCATCGGCTTCGTCCTGCTCAGCCACGGTGTGAACCTGCTGATCATGGCGGCCGGCGGCGTCGACCGGCGGGGCGAGCCCCTCGGGTACTCCCCGGATCCCGCGACCACGGCGGACCCCCTGCCGCAGGCGTTCGTGCTGACGGCGATCGTCATCGCGTTCGCCATCACCATGTACATGCTCGTGCTCGCCGTGACCGGCGACGACGACGACGACACCGATCTCGAGCTGACCGGCCGGGAGATGGAGACCCCTGACTTGATGGACGACCGCACAGCCGGCGCCGGGACGCATCCCGGCGCACCCGGGGGACCGGACCCTGTGGGCACCAGCCCGGAGCGGGACCCGGGGCGGGGTGGTCGCGCATGAGCGCGGACCTGATCCCGTTCTTCGTCATCGTCCCCCTGCTGGCCGCCGGACTGCTGGTGCTCGCCGGGGGCTCCCTGCGGATCGGCAAGGCGGGACTGCTGATCGTCCTGGCGGCGAACGTGGTGTGGGCGGCGTGGCTCCTGAGCACCCTGCTGGACGGCGGCACCGTGCTGGTCCACCGCATCGGTCTCTGGCCCTCGGGCATCGCCATCCCGTTCGCGGCCGACCTCTTCACCGCGCTGATGCTCACCGTGACCGGCTTCGTGACACTGGTCAGCGCCTGGTTCGGGGTGGTCTCCGGGCAGGCGGAGAAGCGTTACTTCGGATCCCTCGTGCTCGTGCTCACCGCGGGCCTCAACGGGGCCCTGCTCACGGCGGACCTGTTCAACCTCTTCGTGTTCATCGAGGTCATGCTCCTGCCGTCCTACGCGCTGATCATCCTCGCCCACCGCGGCCGGGGACGGCTGATGCAGGTCACGTCCTCGCGGATCTACGTGAGCGTCAACCTGCTGGCCTCCACGATCCTCCTGGCGGGCGTCGGACTCGTCTACGGCACGGCCGGCACCGTGAACCTCGGTGAGCTGGCGGGCCGGGCGGCGGAGTCCACCGCCGTGGCGGTGTCCGTGGCCGTGGTCCTGTCCGCCCTCGCGGTGAAGGCTGCGGTGGTGCCGGTGCACGGATGGCTGGCGCGCACGTATCCCTTCATGTCGCCCACGGTCACCGCACTGTTCTCGGGCCTGCACACGAAGGTGGCGGTCTACGCGATCTACCGGATCTACTCCGTGGTCTTCGACGGCATGGAGGGCTACCTGTGGATCGGGCTCGTGGTGTTCACCGTGACCATGGTGGTCGGTGTCCTCGGTGCCGTGGGGGAGCGGGACGCACGCACGATCCTCGCCCACTCCACGGTGAGCCAGATGGGCTACATCCTGCTGGGCGTCGCCCTGTTCGGTGCCGTGGGGCTCACCGCGGGCATCTTCTACCTCCTGCACCACGCCGTGGTGAAGGTGGCCCTGTTCCTGTCGACCGGCGCGGTGGAGATCGCCTATGGGAAGCACCCGCTGGGCGAGGTCACGGGCCTGCTCCGGCGCGAACCGCTCACCGCCGTGGTGTTCTTCGCCGCGGCCATGTCCCTCACCGGCATCCCGCCGTTCTCCGGGTTCGTGGCCAAGCTGGCGCTGATCCTGGCCGCGTTCGAGGAGCAGCAGGTCGTGGTCGCCCTCGTGGCGGTCGGGGTCAGCCTGTTCACGCTGCTGTACTCGCTGAAGATCTGGGGGAAGATGTTCCTGGGCGAACCGGAGGATTCCTCGAGCGAGGTCATCGCCGCCGTGGGCACGAAGGAGCGCCGCATCTCGGTGGGGCTCATCGCCCCCGCCCTCGTCCTGGCGGTCGTCACCCTCGCGCTTGGCGTGGGCGGCGAGCTGCTGCTGGGCGTCTCGGCCACGGCCGCGGACGGTCTCGTGGACACCAGCACGTACGTGGAGGCGGTGAGCAACTCGTGAAGTGGCTGACGTGGATACCCCGCCTGGTGGGCTTCCTGCTCTGGTACGCCTGGGAGCTGATCCTGTCCAACGTCGCGGTGACGCGCGACGTGTTCACGCCGCGCCACATCTCCTCGCCCATCGTGGTGCGCTACCGGACCCGGTGCCGCAGCGAGTTCGAGACGGTCCTGCTCAGCGTGCTCATCTCCCTGACACCGGGCACGCTGACCCTGGCCACCGTGGCACGGTCGGGTCCGGGCGGCGCCGCGGTCGACCGGGACGCCGGCACGGAGGGCTACGACATCTTCGTGCACTCGATGTACTCGGACGGACCGCAGGACGCCCGCGCGAGCCTGCAGGAGATGGAGACCCACATGCTGAACGGCATCCGACCGGCAGGGGCACCCCGATGATCGGCATCCTCTTCGGCGTGCTGGTGCTCGCCGCGTCCGTCGTCGTCGCCGGAGTGCGGATGTTCCGCGGTCCCAACGACGCCAACCGGGCCATCGCCTCCGACCTGCTGTTCTTCGCCGTGGTGGGGCTGATCGCCCTGTTCGGCGTCCTCGCGATGAGCCCCCCGGTCTTCGACCTGGTGCTCATCGCGACCCTCGTGGGCTTCCTGGCGACCCTGTCCCTGTCCCGCGCACTGACCAAGGGGAGGCGATGAAGGTGGAGTTCGACCCGATCATGCACGACACCCTGTGGATGAGCGTCGTGGGACAGGGGTTCATCGTCCTGGGGGCGCTGGTCTTCCTCACCGCCACGGTGGGGCTGATCCGGCTCCCCGACCTGTACACCCGGTCCTCGGCGATCGCCACGGCCGCGGGCATCGGCGTCTCGTTCGTGCTCACCGGGGCGTTCTTCTTCCTCCCCGGCGTCGAGAACGCCGTGAAGCTGTTCGCCGCGGTGGTCCTGCAGCTCGTGACCTCGGCGGTGGGCAGCATGGCGCTGGCCCGCTCCGGGTACCTCATCGGCTCCGCGGTGTACTCCCCGACCCACCACAACGAGCTGGACGAGTCCGCCGGGGACGAGGCCGGCCGGCCGGACGAGAACGTCCGGCCGTGACCGCCCTCGTCCGCAGCGTCAACGTGGGGCGGGCCGAGCGCAACCCCGCCAAGCGGAACCGGCCCACGGGCATCCACAAGCGCCCCGCGGAAGGTCCGGTGGAGATCCGCGAACCCGGTCCGCGCCGGGGCGGGCTCGGGTCGGGCGTGGCCGGGGACTTCATCGGGGACGGCAAGTACCACGGCGGCACCGACCAGGCGGTGTACGCGTTCGCGCGCGAGGAGCTGGACTTCTGGGAGCAGGAGCTGGGGCGGGAGATCCCCGACGGCTCCTTCGGGGAGAACCTTACGCTCTCGGGCTTCGACGTCGACGACGCGCGGCTGGGCGACGTCTGGCGGATCGGCGACGTGCAGCTGCAGGTCACGGACGCGCGCATCCCCTGCGGCACGTTCCGCGCGAGCATGGAGGTCCGGGGCTGGCTGCGCCGCTTCACCGAGCGGGGACGCTCCGGGGCCTACCTCAAGGTGCTGTTCCCGGGCCCGGTGCGGGCCGGTCTGCCGGTCGAGCTGGTCCGCCGCGCCGAGCACGGGGTCGGTGTGGCCGACGCCTTCCGTGCGCAGACCACCGAGCGGAACCGGCTGCCGGAGCTGCTGCGGGCGGGGGACGACCTGTGCGAGCAGCTCCGGCGGCGGGTCGAGGAGGAGCAGCGGGCGACCGCCCGGCGGGCCGGTGGGCCCGCGGGTCAGTAGGACGCCGGGCGGGAGATCAGCGGGCCGGCGGGATGCCCGGCCGCCGCGATGCCGGTTCAGTTGAGGGCCGCACCCCGGTAGACCTGCTGGACCTGCTCCTCGGTGAGCCGCGTGTCGATCACGGTGGTCCCCTCGGGGTCGTCGCGCAGGAAGCGGACCGGCCCGTGCGAGCCGACCTCCAGGAGGAGGGCGGCGTCGGCGTCGTAGACGGCCTCCACGTCGGTGCTGAACCCGCTCCCGCGCACGGGGTTCACGGACAGCCGCAGCCTCGCACGTACCCGGCCGCCGGCCCCGGGAGAGTCCTCGGCCGCCTCCGCGCCCGTGTTCGCGCGCCGGTGCTCCTCCTCGGCGACCGGCTCGAGGGCGATCTCCCGGACGACGCCCACGCCGTGGTCCACGACGTGCGCCAGGCGGGAGCCCAGCCGGCCCTGCGCGGTCCTGAAGGCCCGCTTCATCCGTGCCGTCCACCACAGGGCCGTGGCCACGAGGAGGACGGCGACGAGGGCGAGGAGCAGCACCGAGCCGGACCGGGACCACTGCTGCCACAGCAGGACCACGGCGAGCGCGGTGAGCACCGGGACCACGAGCAGCAGCGACGTGCCCAGCCGCTCGCCCAGCGAGGGCCGGTCGGGCGCCCCGTCGTCGCCGGGGGCGGTGCGCAGTCTCCGCATCACCTGGACGTCGAAGTCGCGGTCGTCCGCGGGAACGGGCCGGGGCCAGGTGCCGAGGGAGTCCATGGGTTCCATTATGGCGCGCGCTCGGGGACCGCGTTCCCATGCGGCGTCAAGCACCGGCTCGTAGAATCGGGTCCATGACCGAGACCCGATGGCTGTCCCCCGAGGAGCGAGAGGCCTGGCTGGCGCTCGTCTCCATCATGTTCACCCTGCCCGGCAGCATCGAGTCCCAGCTGCAGGCCGAGGCGGAGCTGAGCCTCGCCGAGTACCTCGTGCTCGCGATGCTCTCGGAGGCGCCGGACCGGCGGCGCCGGATGTCGGACCTCGCGGCGGCCACCAACACCTCCCAGTCCCGCCTGTCCCGGATCGTGGCACGCCTCGAGCGCGACGACCTCGTGGTGCGCACCGGCGGGGAGCAGGACAAGCGGGTGGTGCTCGCCGAGATCACGGACCGGGGTCTGGAGCGGGTCGAGCAGGTGGCGCCGGGTCACGTGGAGCACGTCCGCCGCACGGTGATCGACCGGCTGACACCCGTCCAGGTCCAGCAGCTCGCGCTGATCGGGCGCACGGTCGACGACGCCGCTTCCGGCCCGACCGCCCGCGGAATGGCCGCCGACCAGCCGTGACGCGCCACGTGCGGCGGAAAAAGCTTGCTCCGGAAACTAAGTCTGCGCTACGGTGGTGACATGTCCACAACACAGGCGCCGCAGCGCACGTCCCCCTCCCGTTCCTCCGCCCCGGCGGAGACCTCCGCCTCCTCCGCGGCGACCGCCGGCCTCACCCTCCTGCGCGTCGTCCTCGGCGTCACGTTCTTCCTCCACGGCTGGCAGAAGGTTGCCGAGTGGACCGTCGCCGGCACCCAGACCTCCTTCGCCCAGATGGGCGTCCCGGCGGCCGAGCTCGCGGCGCCGGCCGTCGCGGCCCTCGAGCTCGGGGGCGGGCTGATGCTCGTCCTGGGCCTGGGCACCCGCGTGGTGGCGGCCCTCCTGGCCCTGGTCATGCTGGGCGCCCTCGTGCTCGTGCACCTGCCGGCGGGCTTCTTCGCCGCCGACGGCGGGATCGAGCTCGTGCTGCTGCTCGCCGCCGCGGCCGTCCTCTTCGCCCTGGCCGGGGCCGGCCGCTGGTCGGTGGACCACCTGATCGCGGCCCGGCGCCGGTCCGCGGTCCGCGACTGAGTCCTCCGGAGGCCGCCCCCGTCCCCGGTGTCCGGCCGCGGCGCCCGGCCGCGGTGCCCGGCCCCGGAATCACGAGCCCCTGCGCCGCAGCGTCCTGCGGCGCAGGGGCTCGTCGTCGTCCGCGCACGGCGCCCGGGGGCGCCGTGCGGGCGGCGGGCGCGGACGTGTCGGCGCGGGCGCGTAAAATCGTCCCCGGCGCGGCGCGCACGACCACCACGACGCCGCGGCGGATCCAGCGCGGGCGATCCCCGCAGATCGGGGTTGGACGCATGAGCTTGCAGAACTCGCCGCACATGGTCATGTGGCGCACGGTCCAGGGCCAGGAGGTCAAGGACCGGAAGATCGACCGGGGGACGCTCCGGCGCATCGTGTCCTTCGCGCGCCCGCACAAGCGGAGGCTCCTGGTGTTCCTGGTGATCTCGGTGCTGACGGCCGTGCTCGGCGTGGTCACCCCGATCCTGGCCGGCGACGTCGTCCGTGCCATCACCGACGGGGACGACGTGGCCGTGGTGGTCTGGCTCGCGCTGGCCATCGCCGCCGTGGCCGTCGTGGACGCGGGGCTGAACGTCGTCAACCGGTGGCTGTCCTCCCTGATCGGGGAGGGCCTGATCCTGGACCTGCGCACCGCCGTCTACGACCACGTGCAGCGGATGCCGATCGCGTTCTTCACCCGCACGCGCACGGGCGCCCTGGTCTCCCGGCTCAACAACGACGTCATCGGTGCCCAGCGGGCGTTCTCCAACACGCTCTCCGGGGTGGTGAGCAACGTGGTCTCCCTGATCCTGACCGTGGTCGTGATGGTGTCGATCTCGTGGCAGGTCACCGCGCTCTCCATGCTCCTGCTGCCGATCTTCCTGATCCCCGCGCGGGCCATGGGCGGACGCCTCGCGAACCTGCAGCGGGAGGCCGCCCAGCACAACGCGTCCATGTCGACCCAGATGACCGAGCGGTTCTCCGCCGGCGGCGCCACCCTGGTCAAGCTCTTCGGCCGCCCGGACTCGGAGGCCTCGGAGTTCGCCCGCCGCGCCGGCCGCGTCCGGGACATCGGCGTGCGGGTGGCCATGCTGCAGACCGTCTTCGTCACGGCCCTGACGCTGGTCTCCGCGCTCGCCCTGGCCCTGGTCTACGGACTCGGCGGTGCGCAGGCGATCCTCGGCAACCTGGACGCGGGCGCGGTCGTGACCCTCGCCCTGCTCCTCACCCGGCTGTACACCCCGCTGACCATGCTCGCGAACGCCCGGATGGACGTGATGAGCGCCGTGGTGAGCTTCGAGCGGGTCTTCGAGGTCCTCGACCTCGTCCCGCTGATCCGGGAACGGCCCGGGGCCCGGTCGCTGCCCGCCGGCCCGGCGTCGGTGGAGTTCGACGACGTCCGGTTCGCCTACCCCTCCGCCGAGGACGTCTCGCTGGCCTCGCTCGAGGACGTCGCGGTGCTCGACAGCCGGGGCGGCGAGGAGGTGCTGCACGGCGTGAGCTTCACCGTCCTGCCGGGGCGGACCGTGGCCCTCGTGGGCTCCTCGGGCGCCGGCAAGTCGACCATCGCCCAGCTCGTGGCCCGGCTCTACGACGTCACCTCGGGGGCCGTCCGGATCGGCGGGACGGACGTGCGGGACGCGACGTTCGCCTCCCTGCGGGAGACCATCGGGATGGTGACCCAGGACGGGCACCTGTTCCACGAGTCGATCCGCGAGAACCTCACCCTCGTGCGGCCCGACGCCACGGACGAGCAGCTCTGGGACGCCCTGGCCCGGGCCCGGATGGAGCACGTGATCCGGTCCCTCCCGGACGGACTGGACACCGTGGTGGGCGAGCGCGGCTACCGGCTCTCCGGCGGCGAGCGGCAGCGGCTGACGATCGCCCGCCTGCTGCTCGCGGCGCCGCGCGTGGTGATCCTCGACGAGGCCACGTCGGCGCTGGACTCCACCAACGAGGCCTATGTCCAGGCGGCCCTGGGCGAGGCGATGGAGGGGCGCACCGCCCTGGTGATCGCCCATCGCCTCTCGACCATCCGTTCCGCCGACCAGATCCTGGTGGTCGAGGACGGCCGGATCGTGGAGCGCGGCCGGCACGCCGAGCTGCTCGCCGGGAGCGGACGCTACGCGGAGCTCTACGAGACGCAGTTCGCGGACCAGGAGGTCTGACCCGTGCTCGACGACGCCGTGGCCGGCCTCGGCGTGGACGCCCCCGGGGCACTGGCGGTGGTGGCCTCGGCCGTGGGGATCTACCTGGCGTTCCTGCTCATGGTGCGCCTCTTCGGCCAGCGCGTGCTGTCCCGGTTGTCGACCTTCGACGCGGTCGTGGCGGTCATGCTCGGTGCCGTGGCCGGGCGCGCGGTCCTGGGGGACACGCCCACGCTCGCCGCGGGCGTGCTGGGGCTCGGGACGCTGTTCGCGCTCGAGGCGGCCTTCGGCCAGCTCCGGTCGGGGATCCGGGTGTCGGCGCTGATGAACAACCGCGCCGTCCTGCTGATGGCGGGCGAGCGCGTGCTGGAGGAGAACCTCCATCGGGTCCACGTGGTGGAGTCCGAGCTCTTCGGGGCCCTCCGGCGGGCCGGCGTGCGCAGCCTCGACGAGATCGCGTGCGTGGTCTTCGAGGCGTCCGGCACGATCAGCGTCCTGCGGCGCGGCAGGCCGGTCGATCCCCGGCTGCTCGAGGGCGTCATGGACGCCCACCTGGTCCCGGCGGAGCTCCTGCGGGAGCCCGGCACGGACTGAGGACCGCTTCCCCGGCGGCGCCGGGTCAGCACTCCACCACGTTGACGGCGAGTCCGCCCAGGGCGGTCTCCTTGTACTTGTGGCTCATGTCCTTGCCGGTCTCGCGCATGGTCACGATGACCTCGTCGAGGCTGACCCGGTGCGTGCCGTCGCCCCACATCGCCATCTTGGCGGCGTTGATCGCCTTGGCCGCGGCGATCGCGTTGCGCTCGATGCACGGGATCTGCACGAGGCCGCCGATCGGGTCGCAGGTCAGCCCGAGGTTGTGCTCCATGGCGATCTCCGCGGCGTTCTCCACCTGGGCAGGTGTCCCCTCCAGGATCTCGGCGAGGCCGCCGGCGGCCATCGAGGAGGCCGAGCCGACCTCCCCCTGGCAGCCCACCTCGGCTCCGGAGATCGAGGCCTGCTCCTTGTAGAGCACCCCGACCGCCCCCGCCGTGAGGAGGAAGCGGACGACGATGTCCCGCCGCGCCGCCGCGAGCGCCTCCGGCCCCTCCGCGGCGGCGGCGCGGGCCGCGGGGGAGTAGTGGGTGGCGTAGAACAGCACCGCCGGGATGATGCCGGCCGCCCCGTTGGTGGGGGCGGTGACCACCCGCCCGCCGGAGGCGTTCTCCTCGTTGACCGCCAGGGCCACGAGGTTCACCCACTCGGGCCAGAAGCCCGGGTCCCGGTCCGGGTCCTCGGTGCGCAGGCGCCGGTGCCACTGCGGTGCGCGGCGGGCGACGTTCAGCCCGCCCGGCAGGGGACCGGTGCGGTGCAGGCTGGAGTCCTTGCACTCCTCCATCACGGTCCAGATGTGCAGCAGCTGCTCCCGGATCCCCTCCTCGCTCCGCCAGGTCCTCTCGTTGGCCAGCATCACTTCACTGATGGGCCTGCCGGTGCGCTCGCAGTGGGCCAGCAGCTGCTCGGCCGTGCGGAAGGGGTGGGGCACCTGGGAGCTGGCGGCGTCCAGCTCGGCCGCGGCGGCGCCCTCCTCGCCCTCGCGGACGATGAACCCGCCGCCCACGGAGAACCAGGTCTCGTCGGCCAGCACGGCGCCGGAGGCGTCCAGGGCCCGGAAGCGCATGCCGTTGGTGTGCCGCTCCAGGACGGTCAGCGGGTGCTGCACCATGTCCTCGACCCGATAGGAGACGTCCTTGCGGCGCCCGAGGGCCGCGCACAGCCGGAGGGTCCCGGTGGCCGCCAGGTCGGCGAGCCGCTCGTCCACCTCGGCCGGGAGGACGATCTCCGGGTCGTAGCCCTCCAGGCCGAGCAGGATCGCGGTGAAGGTGCCGTGGCCGCGGCCGGTCGCGGCCAGCGACCCGTACACGTCCACGCGCAGGTCCGCGGTGCGTTCCAGCAGGTCGCCGCCGGACAGGGTCTCGGCGAAGCGCCGTGCGGCGCGCATGGGGCCGACGGTGTGGGAGCTCGAGGGGCCGATGCCCACGGTGAACAGTTCGAAGACGCTGATGGCCATGACGGTGACGCTCCAGAGGAGAGGGGTGCCCGGGTGGGGCTGCGATGGGTGGGAGGGTCCCGGTGCGCTACGGGTCCCGAGGTGCCGCTGCGCCGCCGGGTGCGTGCTCGGGCGTGCTCATGCCTGCTCCTCCGGGGCCTGCACGTACTGCTCGGCGGGGCGGCGCAGGTGCGGGGGGATGGTGCTCATGGTCGGGAACCTCTCAGCAGGAGGGGACGAGGACGGAACACGGCAGGAGTGCCGGCGGAGGACCGACCCGGCCCCGGTCGGCGCGGGCAGGGGTCACTGCCCGCGCCGGTAGAAGGGCAGGGCCACGACCTCGAACGGCGCCGGCCTGCCCCGCAGGTCGACCTGCACCTGTGTGCCGGGCTCGGCGTGCTCGTTGTCGACGTAGGCCATGGCGATGGGGTGGCCCAGCGTCGGGCTCAGCGCCCCGGAGGTGACCTCCCCGACGACCTCGCCGTCCGCGCTGACCGGATAGTGGCCGCGGGCCGCGCGCCGGCCCTCGCCGCGCAGGCCGACCAGCGTGCGGGTCGTCCCGGCGGACCTGCGGGACGCCAGGGCCGTGCGGCCCACGAAGTCCTCCTCCTTCGTGACGGAGACGACCCGGCCGAGACCGGCCTCGTAGGGGGTGAGGTCACGGCTGAGCTCCTGGCCGTAGAGCGGCATCCCGGCCTCCAGGCGCAGGGAGTCGCGGCACGCGAGGCCGCAGGGGACCAGCCCGTGGCTCTGCCCGGCCTCCAGGAGCGCGTTCCACAGCGGCACGGCCCGGGCCTCGGGCACGTAGAGCTCGAAGCCGTCCTCCCCGGTGTAGCCGGTGCGGGCGAGCAGCACGTCGGTCCCGGCGACGGTCGCCGGCGCGGCGAAGTAGTACTTCAGCCCGCCGACCAGCTCCTGCTGCCCGGCCGGGACGAGCTCCTGCAGGACCGCCTGCGCGGACGGTCCCTGGACGGCGATCAGCGAGGTGTCGGCGGACTCGTCGGCCACGGTGACGTCGAAGCCGGCGGCCCGCTCCTGGAGAGCGGCGAGCACGGCCGGGGCGTTGCCGGCGTTGGGCACCACCAGGTACTCGTCCTCGGCGAGCCGGTAGCAGATCAGGTCGTCGATGATCCCGCCCTCGGGGGTGCAGATCAGCGAGTACTTGGCCCGTCCCACGGCGGCGGCGGCGAGGTCGCCCACCAGGGCCGTGTTCAGGAAGGTCGCCGCGTCCGGGCCGGTCACCCGGACCTCGCCCATGTGCGAGAGGTCGAACAGGCCGGCCGCAGAGCGCACGGCGCGGTGCTCGGCCAGCTCGGAGCCGTACTTCAGGGGCATGTCCCAGCCGCCGAAGTCGGTGAAGGCCGCGCCCAGCGCGGCGTGCTCGTCGTGCAGGGCGGTGTGTCGGGAGGTCGTGCTGACGCTCATGTCGGTGCCTTTCGTGTCGCTGCGATCCGGGGCAGGGCGGTGCCGGATCAGTTCTCGAAGGCCTCGGGGGCCGGGCAGGAGCAGATGAGGTTGCGGTCCCCGGCGGCGCCGTCGATGCGGCCGACCGGCGGGAAGTACTTGTCCTGGCGCAGCTCCGGGACGGGGAAGGCGCCCTGCTCGCGGGGGTAGCGGCGGTCCCAGTCGTCCGCCGCCACGACATCGGCGGTGTGCGGGGCGTGGCGCAGCGGGCTGTCCTCGGCGCTGAGCTCGCCGCGGGCGATCTGCTCGATCTCCTCGCGGATGGTGGTCATCGCGGTGATGAACCGGTCGATCTCGGCGAGGTCCTCGGACTCGGTCGGCTCCACCATCAGCGTCCCGGCCACCGGGAAGGAGAGGGTCGGGGCGTGGAACCCGAAGTCGATCAGCCGCTTGGCCACGTCCTCGGCGGTCACCTTGGTGCGGGCCGTGAGCGCCCGCAGGTCCAGGATGCACTCGTGGGCGACCAGCCCGTTGTTGCCGGTGTAGAGCACGGGGTAGTGCTCGTCGAGGGCGGAGGCGACGTAGTTCGCCGTCAGCAGCGCCGTCCGGGTGGCCCGGGTGAGCCCGTCGCCGCCCATCATCGCGATGTAGGCCCAGGAGATCGGCAGCACCCCGGCGGAGCCGAACATCGTGGCCGAGATCGGTGCGCCGGCCGCCCCGTCCGCCTCGGCGCGGGTCGCGTCACCGGGCAGGAAGGGGGCCAGGTGCGCGGCCACCGCCACGGGCCCGACGCCGGGTCCGCCGCCGCCGTGCGGGATGCAGAAGGTCTTGTGCAGGTTCAGGTGGGACACGTCCCCGCCGAACCTGCCCGGCCGGGCGAGGCCGACCAGGGCGTTGAGGTTGGCGCCGTCGATGTACACCTGACCGCCGGCGGCGTGGACGGAGTCGCAGACCAGGCGCACGTCGGCGTCGTAGACCCCGTGGGTGGAGGGGTACGTGATCATGATGGCGGCCAGCTGGTCGCGGTGGGCCTCGATCTTCGCGTCGAGGTCGGCGTGGTCGATCGTGCCGTCGGCGGCCGTCCCCACCACCACGACCTTCATGCCGGCCAGGACCGCGGAGGCGGCGTTGGTGCCGTGGGCCGAGGCCGGGATGAGGCAGACGGAGCGCTGCTCCTCACCGCGGGACCGGTGGTAGCCGCGGATGGCCAGCAGCCCCGCCAGCTCGCCCTGGGAGCCGGCGTTGGGCTGGAGGGACACGGCCGCGTAGCCGGTGATCTCCTGCAGGCGCTCCTCCAGGTCGGCGATCAGCTCGCGCCACCCGGTGGTCTGGTGGGCGGGGGCCAGCGGGTGGATCGAGGCGAACTCGGGCCAGCTCATGGCGGCCATCTCGGCGGTGGCGTTGAGCTTCATGGTGCAGGACCCCAGCGGGATCATCGTCCGGTCCAGGGCCAGGTCCCGGTTCTCCAGGCGCCGCAGGTAGCGCAGCATCTGCGTCTCGGAGCGGTGGGCCGAGAACACCGGGTGGGTGAGGAACGCGGAGGTGCGCCGCAGCCCCTCGTCCAGCTCGAGGCCGCGCGGGCCGCCGGCGACCGCCGCGGTGGCGTCCGCCACGCCGAAGGCCTCGGCGACGAGCACGAGGTGCTCCTCCGTGGTCGTCTCGTCGCAGGAGATCCCGACGTGGTCGGCGTCGACGTGCCGCAGGTTCACGCCGCGGGCCTCCGCCGCGCGGACCACCTGCTCCGCCCGCCCGGGGACGTGCACGGCGACGGTGTCGAAGAACTGGTCCGCGACGAGCTCGTGACCGGCGTCCTGCAGCACGGTGGCGAGGGTCCGGGCGCGGGCGTGCACGCGCCGGGCGATGGCCCTCAGCCCTTCGGGGCCGTGGTGCACGGCGTACATGCCGGCCACGACCGCCAGCAGCGCCTGCGCGGTGCAGATGTTGGAGGTCGCCTTCTCCCGGCGGATGTGCTGCTCCCGGGTCTGCAGCGCCAGGCGGTAGGCCGCCCGTCCGGTGGCGTCCTTGGAGACGCCCACCAGGCGCCCGGGCAGGTTCCGCTCCAGACCGGAGCGCACCGCCATGTAGGCGGCGTGCGGACCGCCGAAGAACAGGGGGACCCCGAGGCGCTGGGAGGAGCCCACCGCGATGTCCGCGCCCTGCTCGCCGGGCGGGGTGATGAGGGTCAGGCCCAGCAGGTCGGCCGCGACCGTGACCATCGCCCCGCGCTCCTTCGCCGCGGCGATCACCGCGGCGTGGTCGACGACCCGCCCGGAGGCCCCGGGCTGCTGCAGGACCACGCCGGCGATCTCGCCGTCGGGCAGGCCGGCCGTGAGGTCGGCGATCTCCACGGCGAAGCCCAGGGCCTCGGCGCGGGCCAGCACCAGGGCCAGGGTCTGCGGCAGGACGTCGGCGTCGACGACGATCGCGCCGTTGCCGCGGGCCTTGTTGGCCCGGCGCATCAGCAGCACGGCCTCGACCACGGCCGTGGCCTCGTCCAGCAGCGAGGCGTTGGCCACGGGCAGCCCGGTGAGGTCGGCGACCATGGTCTGGAAGTTCAGCAGCGCCTCCAGGCGCCCCTGGGAGATCTCGGGCTGGTAGGGCGTGTAGGCGGTGTACCAGCCCGGGGACTCCAGCACGTTGCGCTGGATCACCGGGGGCGTGTGGGTGTCGTAGTAGCCCTGCCCGATCATCTGCACGGCCGTGGTGTTGCGCTCCGCGAACGCGCGCAGCCGCTCGAGCACCTCCTGCTCGCTGAGCGCCGCGGGCAGGTCCAGCGGGGTGGTCTGCCGGATGTCGGCGGGCACGGCGGCGTCCGCCAGGTCCTCGAGGCTGGTGCGGCCCACCCGGTCGAGCATGGTCTGCACGTCGTCGGGGCGGGCACCGATGTGCCGGTCGGCGAAGACGGCCGGGGGGGTCGTGGTCGTGAGCTGGGTCGTCATGCGGAACTCCCGGGTGCTGCACGCCTGGGCGGCGTGGATCGGTTCGAGTTCCTCCCCGCTCTGTCTGGGACCTGAGAGATTCCGCGGCCGGGGGCCGCTTGCACCGTCGGTGAGTCCGGCGACGCACGCCGGGCTGCTTTCCAGAGTTGCCGATCCGCTGTGGTACGGGGGCCTGAGAGTTTCCTGGGGAGGAATTGCTCCTACGGCGCCCGCCGGTCAGGGTGCACCGGCGGGACTCTCCCACCGCGGTTCATGGGCATCTTCTCCCTCCAGGATAGCCGGACCCGGAAATGGGTGTCCACACCTCCGGCGCACGGCACGACGGCACGGCACGACGGCACGGGACCGGCGCGCTCGGGCGGCACGCACGGGCGGAGCGGGAGGGAGAAGGCGTCAGGGGCGGGTCGGGGATCGCTCCCCGAGCACGTAGGTCCTCAGATCGGCCAGGGTTTGCTGCATGTGCTCGTCCATGGCCCGACGGGCGCGGGCAGGGTCGGCGGACTCCAGGGCGGAGACCACCTTGCGGTGCTCGGCGACGGCGTGGGCCTGGATCTCCGGCACCCGGGAGGTCTGGGCGCGCCGCGTCTCGAGGATCCGGTGCAGCGGTTCGAACAGCACCGCGACGAACACGTTCCCCGAGGCCTGCAGGATCCGGTGGTGGAAGCGCAGGTCCGCGCGCACGAAGGCGGCCACGTCCCGGGACCGGTGGGCCGACTCCATGGCGTCGACGTCCCGGGTCAGCTCCGCCAGGTCCTCGGCCGTCACGTGCCCGGCGGCCAGCTCGCAGGCGCCGGACTCCAGGAAGCGGCGCAGCTCGATCAGCTGCACCGCGGCCGCTGCGTCGTCCTGCCCCTCGGACACCGCCCGGAGGACGGCGTCGAGCGACGCCCACTGGGACACGGGGTTCACGAACGTGCCCCGTCCGCGCTCCACCCGCAGGATGCGCTGAGCCCCCAGCGTCCTGATGGCCTCGCGCACCGTCATGCGGCTGACCTCGTGCTGCGAGCCGAGGTCCAGCTCGCCGGGAACGGCCGCCCCCGGCGGCAGGTCTCCCGAGACGATGCGCTCCAGGAGGGCTTCGGCGACCTGGTCGACCAGGGACGGGCGGGCCATGCGGCTCCTCCTGCGTTCGTGCGGCGTCCGCCGGCGGCTGCTCCGCGGGGACCCGTCGGACGCCCACCATTCTAGGACCCGTCGGACGTCAGTCATCGGATGGTCGATCGGCGCCGGCTGTCCGGAAGACGGGGCTGTCCGGATGACGGGGGAGGACGCCCGTTGACCACGTGTCCTGGCTCACATAACATGTCTGATGTCTTACAGGTGGACTGTCGGCTCGGGACCGCGTCCCGGCGCGGCGGGCCGGCGCCGGTCTCCCGGCACCGACCTCCGGCACCGCATTCCGGCACGGAGTCCCGGCCCCGGGGCCCGGCACTCGCCTCCTGTCCTGATCCACCGCCGAAAGGAGCCCCGCGCATGGCCACTCCGCGCACCCTGCTCGTCCTCGACGACGACCCCACCGGGTCCCAGTGCGTCCACGACGTCGACGTCGTCCTCGAGATCGATCCCGGGACCGTGCTGGACGTCGTCCGGCACCCCGGGCGCACCTGCTTCGTGCTCACGAACAGCCGGGCCCGGCCCGAGGAGGAGGCCGTGGCGATCAACACCGAGCTCGTGTCGGCCGTGCTCGAGAGCCTCGCGGCCGAGCACCTGCCCCTGCCCCACCTCGTCTCCCGCAGCGACTCCACGCTGCGCGGGCACGTCGTCGCCGAACCCACGGCCCTGGCGGACGCCCTCGAGCAGCGCGGTGTGGCGGTCGACGGATTCCTCTTCGCCCCGGCCATGATCGAGGCCGGCCGCTACACCGAGGGGGACGTGCACTACGCCGTCCTCCAGGGCCGGCCGATGCCGGTGGGCGAGACCGACTTCGCCGCCGACGCCACGTTCGGCTACTCCTCCTCCGACCTCAGGGACTTCCTCGTGGAGCGCTCCGGCGGAACGCTCCAGCGGGACTCGATCCTCTCGATCGGCCTCGACGACATCCGGTCCGGGGGCGTGCCGGCCGTCGCGGACATCCTGCGCCGGGCCCGGGACCGGGCGTGGGTGGTCGTCAACGCCACGGACTATGCGGACCTCGACACGGTGGCGGAGGCCCTGGCGGTCCTCGAGGCGGAGGGCCGCACGTTCGTCACCCGCTGCGGCCCGTCGTTCGTGCGGCCGCTCGCCGGTCTCTCCGACTCCCGCCGGCTCGGTCCCGAGGACATCTCGGTCGGCCCCGGCCGCCTGCCGCACGGACTCGTGGCCGTGGGGTCCCACGTGGGGCTGACCAACCGCCAGCTCGCCGAGCTGCGCGCACGGCGGGAGCTCTTCGAGGTCGAGCTGGACGTGCCCACCCTGCTCGACGACGACGCCCGTCCCGGCTACGTGGCCGATGCCGCCGCGCGGATCATCGACGCGCTGGCGAGCAGCGACGCCGTCGTGTGGACGAGCCGCGAGCTCGTGCGCACGGACGACCCCGGGGAGTCGCTGGCCATCGCGCGCTCGGTCTCCGACGCGCTCGTGGAGGTCGTGCACGAGGTGGCGCAGGCCCGCCCGGCGTGGGTCGTGGCCAAGGGCGGGATCACCTCCCACGAGGTGGCCCACCGCGGTCTCGGGATCCGCCGCGCCACGGTGGCCGGCCAGTTCTTCCCGGGGCAGATCTCCATGTTCCAGCCCACCGACGCCCCGGACACCACGCGGGGAGGACCCTACGTGGTGTTCCCCGGCAACGTGGGCGGCGAGAGCGCCCTCGCGGACGTCGTGGGCGTCCTCGACCGGGCGGCAGAGCTCGCCCGGTCGCTCGATCCTCGCCGGGGCCACGGGGCCGGGCGCGAGAGCGACCCGAACGACCCCGGTCAGCACCACCCGGATCAGCACCAGCCCCGTCAGAACGACTCCGAGGAGAACCCGTCATGAGCACACCGCTGTCCGTCGGCTTCCTGGGCCTCGGCGCCATGGGCGCCCCCATGGCCCTCTCCCTGGCCCGCGAGGGCTTCGCCGTCCGCGGCTTCGACGTCTCGCCCCGTGCCCAGGAGCACATGGGCGACGCCGTGGAGCTGCTGGCCGACCCGCGGGACGCGGCGGCAGGAGCCGATGTCGTCGTCGTGATGGTCGCGACCGGGGCGCAGCTGCACGACGTGCTGTTCGGCGAGCAGGGCATCGGCGACGCCCTCGGCCCGGAGACCGTGCTGCTCGTGATGGCGACCGTCGGCCCCCAGGCCGTGGAGTCCTGCGCCCGGGCCCTCGCCGCCCGCGGGGTGCGGCGGGTCGTCGACGCACCGGTGTCCGGCGGGACGGCGCGCGCCGCCACGGGCGACCTGCTCGTCATGGTCGGCGGCGCCGACGAGGACGTGGCCGCGGTGCGGCCGCTGCTCGACGCGATGGCCGGCAACGCGCCGGTCGTCGGCCCCCGGGCCGGGGACGGACAGCGCTTCAAGGTGGTCAACCAGCTCCTGTGCGGCGTGCACATCGCGGTCGCGGGGGAGGCGCTGGCCCTGGCGGACTCCATGGGCCTGGATCCGGCGCAGTGCCTCGAGGTCCTCTCCACCGGGGCCGCCACATCCTTCATGTTCGAGGACCGCGGCCCGCGGATGCTGCAGGGCGAGGAGGCCGAGGTCCGCTCCGCCCTGGACATCTTCGTCAAGGACATGGGGCTGGTCACCGACGCCGCCCGGGCGGTCGAGCAGCCGGTGCCGCTGGCCGCGGCGGCCGAGCAGCTCTACGTGCGCGGCCGCCGCGAGGGCCACGGCCGGCACGACGACTCCTCGCTCTTCGACGTCCTCCGCTCCCGCTAGCTGTACCGATCCGCAGCTGCTCGGGGGCGCGCCCCCGTGGTTCAGCCCTTGACCGACCAGAAGCGGCGGTCACGGTCCCACTGCACCGTGCCGCCGTGGGCCTTGCGGAACTCCGCGAGGACCTCCTTGCTGATCCCGGTGTGCCCGTTCTCCAGCGTCCGGACCCACTCCGGCCCGAAGGTCTCGGGGATGTCCCGGACGGCCTGTTCCTGGGACAGCCGTCCCTCGGTCCGGATGCGGTCGATCATCCAGGTGGCGATGTCCTGTGCGCTCGTCATGCCCCGAGCCTACGCGGATCCGGGCCCGCGGCCGGCACGAGGGGCTGGTCAGGGGACCCGGCGGGGTGGGACCATCACCGCATGGTCGACGTGCGGACCGCGGGACCCGAGGACGCCCCCGCCGCGGGGCGGCTCCTGGACGCCTTCAACCGGGAGTACGACGCGGCCACCCCCGGCGCCGACTGGCTGGCGCAGCGCCTGGTCGAGCTGATGGGGCGCGGGGGGACCCTCGTGCTGCTGGCCGGGGACGGCCCGGACGGGATCGCGGTGGTCCGCGTCCGCCCCGGCCTGTGGTCGGCGGGCGACGAGTGGTACCTCGCCGAGCTCTACGTCGTGCCCGGGCGACGCGGCGAGGGGATCGGCCGGAGCCTGCTCACGGCAGTCCTCAACCGGGCCCGGGCGGGCGGCGCCGACCTGGTGGACCTCGCGACCAGCGAGGACGACGTGGCCGCCCGCGGACTCTACGAGTCGGCGGGCTTCACCCGCTTCGAGGACGGGGACGGCGGCCTGTCCTTCTTCTACGAGCTGGAGCTCTGACCCCGCGCCGCCCGGGCACCGCCCCGGTGCGCGGGGCCGGTGTCCCGGGTCGGGGCGGCCCGCGAGTGCAGCGGTCCCCGTCCGCGCCGGTGCTCAGGCCAGCTGCACCACGGTGCGGGCGTCCGCGTCCCAGCGGCGCAGCGCGACGGCGCGCAGCGGTTCGGGGTGCGGCGCGAGGACCTCGAGGGCGGCGGCCACCTGGTCCGGCCGCATCCGGCGCGCCAGGGTGACGTGCGGTGTCCAGGCCCCGGGGAACGAGGTGCGCGCCTGCCCGGGGAGCGCGCCGACGGCGGCGCAGACCCGGCGGTGCAGCTCGAGCAGCTCGGGGGTGGTCACCACCTGGCGGACCACCACGTATCCGCCGCGGCCCGGGCCGAACAGGAGCACGCCGGCACTGGCCAGGGGCAGGTCCACGAACCCGGCGGCGGCGGCGACCCGGGCGTCGATCCCCGGAACGGTCTCCGGGGCCAGGGACGGGGCGGCCACCAGGGTGATGTGGGGCCGGTTGGAGACGGAGCCGTGCCGGCCGGAGCTGGGCAGTCCTGCCTCGGACAGCCGGTCCCAGTCGGCGCGCACGGCCGCCTCGGCGTCCTCGCCGAGCAGCAGCTCCAGGCTGTGCATCCTCGTTCTCCTCCGCGTCGGCCCGAGGCCCCGCTGGGGGGCCGCCTCCGGTGGACGCGAGTCTAGCGGGGCGCCCGAGCCGCTTGCCTATACTGGCCGGACGGCAACGGGAGGATCTCCATGACCGACATCGCGATCCGGTTCGAGGGCGCGGGCAAGACGTACCCGGACGGGACGACCGCCGTCGAGGCCCTCGACCTCGAGGTCCCCCGGGGATCCCTCACCGTGTTCGTGGGGCCCTCCGGCTGCGGCAAGACGACGTCCCTGCGGATGATCAACCGCATGGTCGAGCCGACCTCGGGCACCGTCTCGGTGGAGGGCCGCGACGTCTCGTCCGTGCCCGCCCACGAGCTGCGCCGCTCCATGGGCTACGTCATGCAGCAGTCGGGGCTCCTGCCGCACCGCACCGTGGTGGACAACATCGCCACCGTCCCGCGGCTCAACGGCGTCCCGAAGAAGCAGGCGCGGGAACGGGCCCGCGAGCTGCTGACCACCGTGGGACTCGACGAGGCCCTGGGCTCCCGGTACCCCTCCCAGCTCTCCGGCGGCCAGCAGCAGCGCGTGGGGGTGGCCCGGGCGCTCGCGGCCGACCCGCCGGTGCTGCTGATGGACGAGCCGTTCTCCGCCGTGGACCCCGTGGTGCGCCAGGACCTGCAGCGCGAGCTGCTGGACCTCCAGCACCGCCTGAACCGCACCATCGTGTTCGTCACCCACGACATCGACGAGGCGATCCTGCTGGGCAACCGGGTGGCCGTCTTCGCCACGGGCGGGAGGCTGGCGCAGTACGCCACCCCGGAGGAGCTGCTGCGCGCCCCCGCCGACGACTTCGTGGCGGACTTCGTGGGCCGCGACCGCGGCTTCCGCTCCCTGACCTTCGACTCGGCCCACGACATCCCCGTGCACCCGGTGTCCGTCGTGCGCCCGGACGGCACGCAGAGCGTCGTCGGGGCCGGGGACGGTCCCGTCCCCGACGGGTGGACCCTGCGGATCGACGACGACGGCACCCCGCGCGGCTGGGTGCGGCCCGGCGCGGAGGACGACCCCGTGGTGGGCGGCACCCTGCACCGGCCCGGAAGCTCGCTGCGCAGTGCCCTGGACGCGGCCCTGTCCTCGCCGTCGGGCCTGGCCGTGGTCGTCGACGACGACGGCCGGGCCGCCGGCATCATGCAGCCGGGGGAGATCATCGCGGCCATCGAGGACGCACGGCTCGGGGGGCGGACCCCCCGATGACCTGGACCAGCCGCAACTGGCCCTACGTCCTGGAGCTCACGGGCATGCACCTCGTCCAGTCGGTGCTGCCGCTGCTGCTGGGCGCGCTGATCGCGATCCCGGTCGCCCGGCTCGCGGCGCGCAACCGGACGCTGCGCCCGGTCTTCGTCACGGGCTCCTCGCTGCTCTACACCATCCCGTCCCTGACCCTCTTCGTGGTGCTGCCCCTGCTCCTGGGCACGCAGATCACCTCGGTGGTGAACGTGGTCGTGGCGCTGACCATCTACGTCGTGGCGATCCTGGTGCGCTCCTCCGTGGACGCCTTCGAGTCCGTGGACCGCGACGTCCTGCAGGCCTCCACCGCGATGGGCTACCGTCCCCTGCGGCGCTTCCTCGCGGTCGAGCTGCCGCTCGCGGTGCCCGTCCTGGTCGCCGGTCTGCGGGTCGCCTCCGTCAGCAACATCTCCATGGTGAGCGTCGGCGCCGTGATCGGCGTCCAGTCCCTCGGCACCCTGTTCACCGACGGGCTGCGCCGCTCCATCCTCGAGGAGATCGCGGTCGGGATCGTCCTGACCGTGGTCCTGGCCGTGCTCATCGACCTCGTGCTGCGGGGCGCCGGCCACGCGCTGACGCGCTGGCAGCGTGCGGGGGCGGCACCGGCGCCCACCCTGCGCGTGCGGAGAGGGGCGGACGCATGAGCCTCTTCGGCGACGCCCTGTCGTGGCTGGTCGATCCCGGGAACTGGTCCGGGTCCGGCGGCATCCCCGCCCGGCTGCTCGAGCACCTGACCTACAGCGGCGTGACCCTCGCCGTGGCCCTGGCCGTGGCGGTCCCGCTCGGCCTGTGGGTCGGGCACACGGGCCGCGGCTCCGGCGTCGTCGTCGGCCTGGCCGGCGCCCTGCGCGCCCTGCCCACGCTGGGCCTGCTGACGCTCTTCACCCTGCTGCTGGGACTCGGCCTGGTGCCGCCGATCATCGCGCTCGTGCTGCTCGCGATCCCCCCGATCCTGTCCGGCACCTACGCCGGGATCGCCAACGTGCCCCCGTCCCTCAAGGACGCCGGGGCCGCCATGGGGATGACCGGGGGCCAGGTGCTGGCCCGCGTGGAGGTGCCCAACGCGCTGCCCGTGATCCTGGGCGGGATCCGCAACGCCGCCCTGCAGGTCGTCGCGACCGTGACCGTGGTCGCCTACATCAACCTCGGGGGCCTCGGCCGCTATCTCATCGACGGCCTCGCGGTGCGCGACTACGAGCGGATGCTCGGCTCCGTCGTGCTCGTGGCGGTGCTCGCGCTCGCCGTGGACGCCCTCCTGGCACTGGCCCAGCGGCTGTCCACGTCACCGGGCCTGCGCCTGGCCGCTCCCTGACCCCCGGCTCCCTCCACCACCGATCGACAGGAGAACCACCATGACCACTTCCCCCGTGCTCCGCCGCCGCGCAACCCCGCCGGCCCTGGGCGCCGCCCTGCTGCTGGGCCTGACCGCCTGCGGGGGCGGCGGCGACCCCCTCGCCGGTGAGGACGGGTCCGCTGCGGCGTCCTCGGAGACCGTGACCGTGGGCTCCGCAGACTTCCCGGAGAGCCAGATCGTGGCCGAGCTCTACGTGGGGGCCCTGGAGTCCGCCGGGGTCGAGACGGAGACGTCCATGGGCATCGGCGCCCGCGAGGCCTACGTGGGGGCCGTCCAGGACGGGTCCGTGGACGTGGTCCCGGACTACTCCGGCAACCTCCTGCTCTTCGCGGACCCCGAGGCGACCGCGAGCTCGGCCGAGGAGATCATGGACGCCCTGCCGGACGCCCTGCCCGAGGGCCTGACCGTGCTGGAGCCCGCCGAGGCGGAGAACAAGGACGCCATGGTGGTCACTCCCGGGACCGCCGAGCAGTACGGCCTGACGAGCATCGCCGACATGGCGGAGGTGTGCGGCGAGCTGGTCGTCGCGGGCCCGCCCGAGTTCGCCGAGCGCGCCTACGGCCTCGACGGCCTCGAGGAGAACTACGGCTGCGTGCCGGAGTCCTTCGAGCCGATCAACGACGGCGGCGGCCCGCTCACCGTCCAGGCGCTGCTCGACGGGGACGTGGACGCCGCCGACATCTTCACGACCACGCCGGCGATCGTGGACAACGACCTCGTGGTGCTGGAGGACCCGGAGAACAACTTCATCGCCCAGCAGGTGCTGCCGCTGGCCGCGGCGGACCGGCTGCCGCAGGAGGCGGTGGACGCCCTGAACGAGCTGTCCGGGCAGCTGACCACGGAGGACCTCATCGAGCTCAACCGCCAGGTCAGCGGCGAGGACCAGGTCAGCCCGGCGGCCGCCGCGCAGGAGTGGCTCGCCGCCAACGGGTACTGAGGCCGGGCGGCGGGCCGGCGGGAACCGCCCTGCACAGGGTTCTCCACACGCGCGCCGGGATCGCCCCCGGGTCCGGAGGCGGTCCCGGCCTGTGACCACGCGGCGCTCCCGCCGCTTTCCCCGCAGTGTCCCCAGGAGTCGTCCACACCTGTGGAAAACTCTGTGCACAGGGATGTGGAGGAACGTCCCGGTCATCCGCTGAAATGCCGGGGACGCATCAGTATGCTGAGGGGCGGGCCGCTCCCGCCGACGTCGGGCAGCGCGTCCGTGACCATCCGAGGGCTCGTCGTCAAGGAGGATCTCGAGTTCGGACATCGCCTCACCCCGCCCGGGGTGGACGACCGAAGGAGCAGTGTGCCGAACACCACTACGTCCGGGATCCCGGGACTGTCGCCCGAGAACCAGGCACGCGTGATCACCGCGTACGTGCGCCAGCAGGTGCACGAGCGCCGCGCCGCAGACCTCCCGGACACCGGGTGGGCGGACTTCGACCGACGGTTCGACGAGCACTTCCCCCGGCTGACCCTGCTCTTCGCCGAGATCTACGGCCACCGCGAGGACTTCCTCGAGCAGCTCGGCGAGCTCGGCCTGCAGCTGGCGCACTCCTGGGCCGAGCGCCCCGCGGACCTCAAGGACCTGGACGCGCGGCGGGAGCGTGACCCGGCGTGGTTCGGCTCCCGGCAGATGCTCGGCGGGGTCTGCTACGTGGACCGGTACGCGGGCAGCCTGCAGGGGATCCGGGAGCAGATTCCCTACTTCCGGGAGCTGGGACTGACCTACCTGCACCTCATGCCCCTGTTCGAGGCCCCGGCGGGCAACTCGGACGGCGGCTACGCGGTGTCGTCGTACCGGCGCGTGGCGCCGGAGCTGGGGACCATGGAGGAGCTCGCCGAGCTGAGCCGGGAGCTGCGCCGGCACGGGATCAGCCTGGTCCTCGACTTCGTCTTCAACCACACCTCCGACGAGCACGAGTGGGCGCGCCGGGCCGCCGCGGGGGAGCAGGAGTACGAGGACTACTACTGGATCTTCCGGGACCGGACCGTCCCGGAGGAGTTCGAGCGCACCACGCGCGAGATCTTCCCGGACGACCACCCCGGCTCCTTCACGCCGGTCCGGGCCGCCGAGGAGGACCCCCGGTGGGTGTGGAGCACCTTCTACTCCTTCCAGTGGGACCTCAACTACACCAACCCCGCCGTCTTCCGGGCGATGGCCGCGGAGATGCTCTTCCTCGCCGCCCAGGGCGTCGAGGTGCTGCGCATGGACGCCGTCGCGTTCATCTGGAAGCAGCTGGGCACCCCCTGCGAGTCGCTGCCGCAGGCCCACGTGCTGCTGCGCGCCTACAACGCGCTGTGCCGGATCGCCGCTCCGGCCGTGCTGTTCAAGTCCGAGGCGATCGTCCACCCGGACGAGGTCGCCCGGTACATCGAGCCCGGTCAGTGCCAGCTGTCCTACAACCCGCTCCAGATGGCCCTCACGTGGGAGGCGATGGCCACCCGCGAGCCGAAGCTGCTGGCGCAGGCCCTCGAGGAGCGCCACGCCCTCCCGCCCGGCACGGCGTGGGTGGACTACGTGCGCGGCCACGACGACATCGGGTGGACGTTCTCGGACGAGGACGCCGCCCGGCTGGACGTGCGCGGCCACGACCACCGCCGCTTCCTCAACGCCTTCTACACCGGGCGCCACCCGGGCAGCTTCGCGGACGGCGTCCCGTTCCAGGAGAACCCCCGCACGGGGGACTGCCGCGTGTGCGGGACCACGGCGTCGCTGCTGGGTCTCGCCGAGGACCCGGGACCCGCGGTGGACCGGATCCTGCTCGCGCACTCCGTCGCGATGAGCACCGGCGGCATCCCCCTGCTGTACCTGGGGGACGAGGTCGGCCAGCTCAACGACCCCGCCTGGAACGAGGACCCGGCCCACGCCGGGGACGCCCGGTGGGTGCACCGCCCGCCGCGGCCCGTCCAGGACTACGAGCGCCGTCACGAGCTGGTCTCCGTGCAGGGGAGGATCTTCGGGGGCATCCGCCGGATGGTCGAGCTGCGCCGCAACGCTCCGGAGCTCGACGGCAACACCCTCATCCCCTTCGACGCGCGCAACCCCCACGTGCTGGGCTACCAGCGCCCGGGCAGCAACACGATCGTGCTGTGCCTGGCCAACTTCTCCGACTGGTCCCAGTTCGTCACCGGCGAGACCCTGTCCGGGTTCCTCCCCCACGGCGTCGAGCTGCACGGCAACGCCGAGCTCGACCTGCGCCACGGCCTCCTGCTCGACGCCCACGGGTTCCTCTGGATCCGCGTGGTCCCGAGGCGCTGACCGCCGTGGGGGCGTGGATCGTACTGGTGCTCTCGGGCGTCTTCGAGGCGGTGTGGGCCTCCGCGCTCGCGGCCTCGGACGGCCTCCGCCGCCCCGTGCCGACCGTGGTGTTCGCCGTGACGGCCGCCGTGAGCCTGGCCGGGCTCGCCTACGCCATGGCGGAGCTGCCCACGGGCACGGCGTACGCCGTCTGGGTGGGGATCGGTGCCGCCCTGACCGTGGCCTGGTCCATGCTGACCGGCCGCGAGTCCGCGACGGCCCTGAAGGTGCTGCTGGTGCTCGGCATCATCGGCTGCGTGATCGGGCTCAAGGTTGTCGGCTGAGCCGCGGGCCGTGCCGGACCTGCGGGTCCGGCGGGCCCGCGCCTGGGCCCTGCTCGTGGTCAGCGGTGTGCTGGAGGCGGTCTGGGCCACGGCCCTGGGCGCCTCCGAGAGCTTCTCGCGGGTCGGCCCCGGCCTGCTCTTCGCGGTGGCCCTCGCGGTGAGCATGCTGACCCTGGCGCGGGCCGCCCGTGTGGTGCCGATGGGCACCGCCTACGCCGTGTGGACGGGCATCGGCGCCGTGCTGACGGTCGCGTGGGCGGCCGGCACCGGCCAGGAGCAGATGTCGTGGCCGAAGGCCGTCTTCCTGGCGGGCATCGTGGCGTGCGTCGTGGGGCTGCACGCCGCCGACCGGCCACGCCCGGGAGGGGACGACCGGTGACCCCGGTCCGGGCACCGGGTGCGGGCCTCGCGGCGGCGCGCCGCTGTCCTCGCGCGCTCGCGGGCGGGCACCGGTCGCTCCCGTCCCGGGGCCCGGCCGTCCGGTCGTGACCCGCCGATCTCCCGGTCCTGGCGGACGGTGAGGCCGTGGACGACTCCCCGTGACCTCCCGCCCGGTCTTCTCAACAGGTTCTCCACAGGACTTGTCCACAGGGTGGATAACTTCCATTGGTGGAATTACGCCGTCGTCCGCCGCGCGGACCGCGCGCTGACCGGCGACGACGGCCTGCTTCGGGAAAGGTGCGTACGGACGTTCGAATTCTGCACACGCCCGTCCACACCTGTGGACAACTTTCTCCACCCCCTGTGCACCCCAGGACGGTGGCACTGCGCCGCTCCGTCGCTAGAGTATGCATGTGCACATGCGAATCGTCCCCGTCCGTGCACGCCGTCCGCCTGCCCCGTGCGCGGATCCGACCGCGGAGGAGAGGGTGCGATGCCCGAGGAGAACACGACGTTCCGGCTGGTGGACACCGCCGTCGTCGCGGCGAGTCCGCAGCTGGTGGAGCGCTTCCTGCTCGACCCCGGGTGCCTGCGCCGGTGGAACCCGATCCCGGAGCGGGACTACAGGGTCAGCACGCCCGTGCTGCAGCTCGGCACGTCGATCGAGTCCGTGGCCCACCTGGGCCCGTTGCGGTTCTCCTTCGTGAACATCGTCTCCGAGCACGTGCCGGGCCGGCGCCTGGGGATGCGCACGACCAAGGGCGTGGTCGACCTCCTCGTGACGATCACCTGGGAGCAGGTCGAGGGCGGCACCCGAATCGAGAAGGTCGTGGACGGGCGGTACACCGAGTCGAAGGCCTGGCTCTGGTTCCTGCTCCGGGGCGCCGCCCGGCGCAGCGCCCGGAACGCCCTCGAGTCCCTCCGGCGGATGCTCGAGTCGGGCGACTACGAGTTCACGGTCCCGTCCCAGCTGACCCCCCACCCGCCCCGCTGCCCGCTCGAGAGCCCGCCCGACTTCGTCTGAGACCACGGCGGCCTCCGCGGGCGGCGGCCCGGCCGGGACACCGCCCGCGGAGGCCGCTCGGCGTCCCGGCGCGCCCCTCCGCGGAGCACCGTACGCTGGTGGCGGAACCTCCTTGACCCCCGCGCGCGCGCAGGACGAGGGTGGAACCACACGACAGCTATCGAAAGGACTCTCCTATGGCCGAGAAGTACACCCTTCCCGATCTGCCCTACGACTACGCGGCGCTGGAGCCCCACATCTCCGCGAAGATCATGGAGCTCCACCACGACAAGCACCACGCCACCTACGTGGCCGGGGCGAACACCGCCCTGGAGAAGATGGCCGACGCCCGCGCCAACGGTGACGGTGCCGCCGCGGCCAAGCTGTCCAAGGACCTGCAGTTCAACCTCGGTGGGCACGTGAACCACTCGGTGTTCTGGCAGAACCTCTCCCCGGAGGGCGGGGACAAGCCCACCGGTGAGCTCGCCGCGGCGATCGAGGACCACTTCGGGTCCTTCGACGCGTTCCGCGACCACTTCACCTCCGCGGCCACCACGATCCAGGGCTCCGGCTGGGCGATCCTCGCCTACGAGCCCGTCGGCGGGAACCTGGTCATCGAGCAGATGTACGACCAGCAGAACGGTGTCCCGGTGGCCACGATCCCGCTGCTGCAGCTGGACATGTGGGAGCACGCCTTCTACCTCGACTACCAGAACGTCAAGGCCGACTACGTCAAGGCCTTCTGGAACATCGTGAACTGGGCCGACGTCCAGGAGCGCTTCGAGAAGGCACGCACCGGGGGTCGTTCCATCATCTGATCCCCGCACCGCCGGCGCCTCGCGCGCCGGACCGCGAGCAGGGCCCCCGGACCGCACGGTCCGGGGGCCCTGTGCCGTTGCGGGAGCCCTGTGTCGTTCCGGAGACCCAGTGTCGTTCCAGGGGCCCTGTGCCTCTCCGGGGAGGAGCCGCGGAACGGCCCGGGGACCCCGCGGCGTTCCGGGCATGCGGTGCCGGCCGTCCCGGTGGGGGACAATGTCGGGGACCCTGTTCGCACTCGACGACGAGAGCACGAGGACCCCGCATGAGCGACGAGAACCAGCAGACCGGCCCCGTTCCGCACGAGAAGATCCTCCGCTCCCACGAGGGCGGGAAGCTCTCCGTGGTCCCGACGTCCCCGCTGGGGACCCTCCGCGACCTGTCCGTCGCGTACACCCCGGGTGTCGCCGAGGTCTCCCGTGCGGTGGCTGCCGATCCCGCCACGGCGAGCACCCACACCTGGGCCGGCCGGCTCGTGGCCGTGGTCTCCGACGGCTCCGCCGTGCCGGGACTCGGCGACGTCGGGCCCGCCGCGGCCCTGCCGGTGATGGAGGGCAGGGCGGCCCTGTTCAAGGCCTTCGCGGACCTGGACGCGATCCCGCTCGTGCTCGACACCCGGGACGTCGACGAGATCGTGCGGACGGTCCAGGTCCTGCGCCCGTCCTTCGGGGCGGTGGACCTCGCGGCCGTCTCGGCCCCGCGCTGCTTCGAGATCGAGCAGCGGCTGATCGAGGAGCTGGACGTCCCGGTGATGCACGACGACCAGCACGGCACCGCCGTCGTCGTCCTGGCGGCCCTGCTCAACGCCGCGCAGCTGGTGGGCAAGGACCTGTCCGGGCTCAAGGTCGTGGTCGCGGGCGCCGGTGCGGCGGGCATCGCGACCACGGAGATCCTGCTGGCCCAGGGCGTCGAGGACGTGGTGCTGATGGACTCCCGCGGCATCGTCTCCCGGGAGCGGGACGACCTCGACGCGATCAAGGCCGACTGCGCGGCGCGCACCAACCCGCGCGGGCTGATCGGCGGACCCAAGGACGCCCTCGAGGGCGCGGACGTGCTCGTGGGCGTGTCGGGCGAGCGGATCCCCGAGGAGTTCCTGACCGAGCTGGCCGAGGACGCGGTCGTGTTCGCCCTGGCCGATCCGGACCCTGAGGTCGTGCCCGACGTCGCCGCGAAGCACGCCGCCGTGGTGGCCACGGGCCGGTCGGACTTCCCGAACCGGATCACCGAAGTGCTGGCCTTCCCGGGGATCTTCCGCGGGGTCCTGGACGCGGGGGCGCGGCGGATCACCCCGGCCATGAAGCTGGAGGCCGCCCGGGCGCTCGCGGCGATCGCCGCTGCGGACGGGCTGACCGCCGAGCACATCGTGCCGTCCGCGCTGGATCCCCGGGTCGTGCCGGCGGTGGCCGACGCCGTGGCGGCCTGCGGGCGGACCGGCGCGACCGGCTGAGCCCCTCGGCACCGTGCCCGGCACCGGAGGGCCCGGGTGACCACGAGGAGGGGTCGTGGTCACCCGGGCCCTCTCTGGCCGGTGGCGTGCCGCGATCAGGCGTAGAAGCGGTTCAGGAACGTGGCGACGACGGCCGGCCGCTCCTCGCCCTCGATCTCGATCGTGCCGTCGGCGACCAGGTGCAGGCCGTTGCCCTTGACCTCCTGGACGTCGGTGATGGTCACGGTCATGCGGATCCGCGAGCCGACCTTGACGGGCGAGGTGAAGCGGACCTTGTCGAGGCCGTAGTTGACCTTGGTCTTCACGTCGGTGACGTCGAAGAGCTCGGACCACATGGGGATGAGCAGGGACAGGGTCAGGAAGCCGTGGGCGATCGGGGCGCCGAAGGGCCCCTCCGCGGCGCGCTCGGGGTCGGTGTGGATCCACTGGTGGTCGTCGGTGGCGTCGGCGAACGTGTTCACCTGGTCCTGGGTGATCTCCCGCCAGGCGGAGTGCCCGAGGTCGGTGCCGACGAGGTTCTTGACCTCGTCGAAGGGAACGACGGTCCGGGGCTGGGGCTGTGCTTCGGTCATGGTGTGTCCTTCGTCGTGTCGGGGTGGAACGTGGGCAGTCGTGGGCCGGTGCAGCAGTCGGCGGAACGGGCCGCCGGTGCGGGGCGTCGGGGCCGGCAGGGCGGGTCAGGCGAACGCGCTCCGGCCGGTGAGCGAGCGGCCGACCACGAGCGCGTTGATCTCGTGGGTGCCCTCGTAGGAGTAGACGGCCTCGGCGTCGGCGTGGAAGCGGGCGACGTCGTGGGCCAGGGTGATGCCGTTGCCGCCGACGAGCTCGCGGGCCAGGGCGACCGTCTCGCGCATGTGCAGGCTGATCCACATCTTCGCGAGGGCGGAGTCCTCGTCCCGGTAGACCCCGTCCTGCTGCCGCTCGGCGAGGCCGGCGACCATGGTCAGGGACGCCGTGACGTTGCCGAGCATCCGGGCGAGCTTCTCCTGGACCAGCTGGAAGCTGCCGACCGGTCGGCCGAACTGCTCGCGCTCCCGCACGTAGGCCAGCGCGGCCTCGTAGGCGCCGGCCTGGACGCCGGTGGCGATCCAGGCGACGTCGGAGCGCATGGCGCGCAGCATCGCCGCGACGTCCTTGAACGAGTTCACGGCTCCCAGTCGCATCGACTCGGGCACCCGCGCCCCGTCGAGGTGGATGTCGGCGTTCTGCATCATCCGCAGCGAGGTCTTGCCGTGGATCTTCTCGAGGCGCACCCCCGGGGCCCGCCGGTCCACGAGGAACCCCTTGACCTGTCCGTCGGCCTCGTCGCGGGCGAAGACGGCGAGGCGGTCGGCGGTGAAGGCGCCGCCGATCCAGCGCTTGGTGCCGGTCAGCACCCACTCCTCGCCCTCGCGCCGGGCCGTGGTGGCCAGCCCGCCGGCGATGTCGGAGCCGTGGTCGGGCTCGGTGAGGCAGAAGACCCCGGTCATCTCGAAGGAGGTGATCCTCGGGTCCCACTCGGCGAACTGCTCGGGTGTGCCGCCCACGCGGCAGGCCGTGCGGAAGAGCCCGGCCTGGGCGGTGTAGAACGTCGCGATCGAGGCGTCGGTGCGGGCCAGCTCGAAGATCCGGAACCCGTGGTACAGGGACCGGGGGACTGCGCCGTCGGCCGTGAGCCCGGGCGGGGTCATGAGGTCGAGGGCGTGCAGGGAGGGGGCGAGCTGATAGGGGAACTCCCCGGCCTCCCAGTACTCGGCCAGGAGGGGCCGCGCCTCCTCCTCGAGAACCCGGCGCAACCGGCGCAGGGGCTCCTTCTCGGCCTCGGTGAGCCTGTCCTCGATCCGGTACGGATCGCAGTCGGGATAGAGGCGTCCGGTGTCCTGCGGGGCGCTCATGGCCGCGACCCTCCCAGGCCCAGCAGGCGCACGGCGTTGTCCTTGAGGATCTTGGGGCGGACCTCGTCGGTGAAGGACTGCTGGGCGAAGGCGCCCAGCCATTTCTGCGGGGTGATCAGCGGGTAGTCGGTGCCGAAGAGGACCTTGTCCTGGAGCATCCGGTTGGAGGCCTTCACGAGGGACTCGGGGAAGTACTTGGGCGACCAGCCGGAGAGGTCGATCCACACGTTGGCCTTGTGCGTGGCGATGGAGTTGGCCTCCTCCTGCCACGGCACCGAGGGGTGGGCCATGATGACCTGGAGCTGCGGGAAGTCCGCCGCCACCGCGTCCAGCAGCAGCGGGTTGGAGTAGCCCAGCTTGATCCCGCCCCCGCCGGGCAGCCCGGCGCCCATGCCGTTCTGCCCGGTGTGGAACAGCGCCGGCACGCCCAGGGCCTGGATCGCCTCGTAGAGCGGGTAGAACTCCTCGTGGGAGGGGTCGAAGCCCTGCAGGGACGGGTGGAACTTGAAGCCCCTGACCCCGTGCTCCTCCACGAGCACACGAGCCCGCTCCACCGCCGCGGGACCCTGGTGCGGGTCCACGGAGCCGAACGGGATGAGCACGTCGTTGTTGCGGGCCGCGCCGGCGGCGATCTCCTCGATCGAGTTCGGCTCGTGCCCCAGGGCCGTGGTCGCGTCGACGGTGAAGACGACGGCGGCCATGTTCCACTCGCGGTAGCGCTCGGCGATGGTGTCGAGGGACGGGGAGCGGTCCTCGGACTGGAAGTATTTGGCCGAGGCCTCCGTCAGTGCTGCGGGCAGGGACGGGTGCCCGTGGCTGTCGCACTCGACGTGCACGTGCATGTCGATCGCGTCCAGGGACGCGAGGTCGAGACCGTATTCGTAGCGCATGCCGGCGCCTCCTAGGACTGCTCGGTCGCGGACTCGGGCGTCAGCTCCTCCGGCAGCGGGGGCAGGGTCTCACCGACCGGCTGGAGGCCGTCCTGCACGATCCGCGGGAACTCCTCGCGCAGCGCCTCGAAGGTCCACCCGCCGTCGCGGTACTCGGTGACCACGGGGGCGGGGTGGCTGAAGACCTGGAGCCGGTCCCCGCCGGCGCCGATGGCCTGGCCGGTGATCCCGGCGGCGTCGTCGGAGGCGAGGTAGGCGATCAGCCCGGCGACGTCGGCGGAGTTGCCGAAGCCGAGGTCCTTGCGGAAGAACTCCGGCATGGGCTCCCCGGCCCGGTCGGCCTCGACGGCGGCGGCGAAGTAGGGGATGGTCTCGGTCATGGCGGTGGCGGCCACGGGGATCACGGTGTTGGCGGTGACGCCGGCCTTCTTCATCTCCAGCGCCCAGGTGCGGACCATGCCCACGATCCCGGCCTTGGCGGCGGCGTAGTTGGTCTGCCCGAAGTTGCCGTACTGGCCGGTGGGGGAGCCGATGGTGATGATCCGTCCCGCCACCCCGTTCTCCTTGAAGTACCGGTAGGCCTCGCGGGCGCAGGTGAAGGTGCCGCGCAGGTGCACCTGGATCACCAGGTCGAAGTCCTCGTCGGTCATCTTCAGCACGGACTTGTCCCGGAGCACCCCGGCATTGGTGACGAGGATGTCCAGGCGACCGAACGCGTCCACCGCTCCCTGCACCAGGGCGGTGGCGGTCTCGGTGGAGCCCACCGGTGCGACCACGGCGACAGCCTGGCCGCCGGCCTCGGCGATGGCCGCGACGGCGCGGTCGGCGGTCTCCTGGTTCACGTCGTTCACCACCACGGCCGCACCCTGCCGGGCGAGCTCCTGCGCGTAGGCCAGGCCCAGGCCCTGCCCGGAACCGGTCACCACGGCGACCTTGCCGGCGAGGGGGGAGGTGCTCGGGGATGCGGTGCTGTCCTGCGCCATGGGGTGGCTCCTTCGCTGTGCCTCTTCGCTGCAGCTTCTTCTGCTGCCGCTTCGTCTGTTGCTGTGCTTCTGCTGCTGTGCTTGCCGGCGGCGGTCCGGCGGACGCGTGACGCCCGTCACGGCACCGGGTTCACCCCATTCCACCGCCATTCGTTGAGAAAGTCAATGGTTAAGAAGCTCCATCTATGCTGGGTTCACCGGTTCCGTACAATGGAGCCCCCGGCCCCAGGAGCAGCGCTATGACCACCCCTACCGAATCCGCCGCCGGCCTCGAGCGGCTCACCGAGGCCGAGCTGGCGGCGGAGCCGGTCTTCCTGATGGCCCGCACGGCCTCCATCGGCTCCTCCGTGGCCAACAGGAGGCTCGCGCAGCTGGAGCTGAAGGTGCGCCACTACTCGGTCCTGGCGCTGGCCTGCGCGGACGAGCAGCTGACGCAGCGGGAGCTCAGCCAGTTCCTGGTCCTGGACCCCAGCCAGATCGTGGCTCTCCTGGACGAGCTCGAGAAGTGCGGGGCGGTGGAGCGCCGGACCGACCCGAGGGACCGCCGGTCGAAGATCATCGCACCGACCGCGGCGGGCCGGGAGCTGTACGCGCGGGCGAAGGCCGTGATGGAGGCGTCCACCGCGGAGTCGCTGTCCCCGCTCTCCCCGGCGGAGCGCGAGGAGCTCTCCCGGCTGTTGCGGAAGGTGGCCTTCTAGGCCCGGCTCCGCCCCGTCCGCCGCAGCCCTGGACGGCGCCCCTCTGGACAATGTGATCCACCTCTCTCTACGCTGGAAAGCAATTAGTGGAAATTTTCAACTATTGGCTTTGATGAGTGTTCGAGGAGACGATCGCATGCGCAATCAGGGACTGGGATCCTGGCTCGTCCGGAGGCTCGAGAAGTCCGGCCCGAAGGTGGCCGTGGTCCACGGTGAGCGCACGCTGACCTACCGGGAGCTGCACGACCGGTCGCGGCGCCTGGCCACGGCCCTGTCCGGCCGGGGGGTGGGTCGCGGGGACCGGGTGGCCTTCCTCGGCGAGAACAGCCCGGCCTTCCTCGAGACGATGTTCGCGGCGGGGGCGCTCGGGGCGGTGCTCGTCCCGCTCAACACGCGCCTGGCCGTCCCGGAGATCCGCTACCAGCTCGAGGACGCGGGCGTCTCGGTGCTGATCCACGACGAGAACCTGACGGGGCTGGCCGAGCCGGCCGCGCGGGAGTCGGCGGACGTGGCCCGCTGGGTCGTGGCCGCGGAGGACGCGGACGGGGTCACCGCCGTCGAGACGATGATCGCGGCGGCCGAGCCGTGGACGGAGGACGTCCCGGTCGGACTCGACGACCTCGCCGTGATCCTCTACACCTCCGGCACCACCGGCCGGCCCAAGGGGGCGTGCCTGACCCACGGCAACTTCACCTGGAACTGCGTCAACGTCCTGGTCGACTACGACCTGGCCGCCGACGACGTCTCGCTCATGATCTCCCCGATGTTCCACGTGGCCTCGCTGGGAATGGGGGTGCTGCCGACGCTGCTCAAGGGCGCCACGCTGGTGCTCGAGTCCAAGTTCGTGCCCGGCCGGGTCCTGGAGCTAATCGAGCGCCACCGGGTCACCTCGCTGTCGGGCGTGCCGACCACCTACCAGATGCTGTGCGAGCACCCGGACTGGGACGCGACGGACCTGTCCTCGCTGCGCAAGCTCTCCTGCGGCGGCTCAGCGGTGCCCATGCGGGTCCTGGACGCCTACGAGAGCCGGGGCCTGGCGTTCACGGCCAACTACGGCATGACGGAGACCTCCCCGGGCGCCACCCACCTGCCCGCGGCGAAGTCGCGCGAGAAGGCGGGCTCGTCCGGGCTGCCGCACTTCTTCTCCGACGTGCGGATCGTGGACGCTGCGGGGGAGCCCGCGGCGCCCGGGGAGGCCGGGGAGATCCTGCTCTCGGGACCCAACGTCATCCGGGCGTACTGGAACCGGCCCGACGCCTCGGACGCGTTCGAGGGCGAGTGGTTCCACTCCGGGGACATGGGCTACCTGGACGAGGACGGCTACCTCTTCGTCTCGGACCGGATCAAGGACATGATCATCTCCGGCGGGGAGAACATCTACCCGGCGGAGGTCGAGGCGGCGATCCTCGAGCTGCCGGAGGTGGCCGCCGTGGCGGTCATCGGGGTGCCCGACGAGAAGTGGGGCGAGGTCCCGCACGCCGTCGTCGTCCCCCGGGAGGGCCGGGAGGTCACCGCCGGGACGATCCAGGAGCACCTGTCCGGGCGGCTCGCCCGCTACAAGGTGCCCAAGACGCTGACCCTCGTCGACGAGATGCCCCGCACCGCCTCCGGGAAGATCCGCAAGAACGTCCTGCGCGAGCAGGCCGCCGGCTGAGGCGCGGCGGGCGGTCGCGCGCGGTCCTCCTGCCCGGGTGGGCGGCGGGACCGTTCCGTCGCGCTGGACGCCTCGAGCACTTTTCACTAGCCTTCCGGAACACGGCCTGATGGCCGGACTCCTGTCGGGGGACAGGGGGGGGACCGGGGGGACAGAGCGTGACGAAGAGACTGCTGGCGTGCGTGGCCACCGCCGCGACGGCCACCACCATCGGGCTGACCGTGCCGGCCTCGGCGGCCGTGACCCTGGACGCCGACGGCACGGGCTCCGTGGGCCGGGAGGACGTCCTGCGAGCCGTGGGCTGGAGCAACGAGCGGCTGCAGACCTCCGCGGCGGATCTCGACTTCGTCGCCGAGACGGTCTCCGTGGCCACGGCGTCCTGGGAGTGCGCGCAGGAGTCCACCGGCGTGGTGGCCCTGCAGGAGCGGCGGACGACGACGACCGCGCGGGCGGACCTGGTCGCCGCCGCACAGCGCAGCTCGGTGACGGGGGCCGTCACGGGCTTCGAGCTGCGGGGCTTCGCCGAGGACGCCGTGTCCGTGTCGGTGGTCGAGGGCCCCGATCTCGACGCCTGCCCGGAGAAGGAGGGCGAGGTCTGGGCGCGGGTGCCGCGATCCACCGAGCGGTCGCAGGAGCACGGGAAGCCGGCTCTCGAGCTCGTGCACGAGGGCGTGGTGCACCGTGTGCCCACCGAGCGGGGAGTCGCGGCCTGACGGTGACCGGGCGAGGCGAGTCGTCGTGCGGGTCGCGTCGCCGCAGGTCGGACCAGGGTTACAGAACGGTCACGCCGCTGGACCCGTTCTTCCGCCTGCATTAACGTTCGGAAAAACGACCCGTGGGAACTCCTCCGGCGTCGGGGGGACGGGAAGACGGGAAGCACATGCAGATGATCATGGCGGTACTGGCGGCTCTGGCGGCGGCGGGAGCGTCGATCGGGCTGGCGCCGCCGCCCTGGACCACCTCGCAGCTCCACGACGACGGCACCGGCTTCGTGACCCGCGCCGACGCCGGGGCCGCGCTCGGCTGGGACGACCGGACGCTGCAGGCCAACGCGGCCGCCCTCGAGTTCGTGGCCGAGACCCGGTCGGTGACCGTGATCTCGTGGGAGTGCGTCCACCCGGGGACCTCCGAGGTCCGCGCCCAGCGGACGGACCTGGTCGTCACCGAGACCCGGGCGATCGCGAGCGCGCCGAGCACGCTGTGGCGGACCCTCGTCGGCTTCCGGCTGGAGGGCTTCGACGGCGGGGGCGCCTCGAGCGCGGTTCCTGAGGGACCCGCGCCCCGCTCCTGCCCCGACGGAGCGTGGAACCTGGTCCCCGAGAGCATGCGCACCGTGGAGCAGCCGGGCGAGCCGGTCCTGGCGATCGTGCACGGCGGGGTGCAGCACCCGGTGCCGGTCGGCTGAGCACGCTCAGCCGCGCGGTGCGCCCAGGCGTTCGACGACGTCCCGGGTCGCCGCCACGACGCCGTCCACCTGCTCCGGGGTGATCCCGGCGGACAGCGTGAACCGGACCGCTGTCGTGGCGACCTCGGGCGGGATCCCCATGGCGGTCAGCACGTGGGAGGGCTCGGCGTCCCCGGCCGAGCAGGCCGACCCGGACGAGACGAGCAGCCCGCGCGCCTCCAGGTCCACCAGCACCGTCTCGCCGTTGACGCCGGGGAAGCAGAAGGAGGCGTTGCCGGGCAGCCGCGCGGTCGGCCGCTCCCGCGGGTCCGGGCCGGTCAGCACAGCCGACCGCACCGCGGAGAGGATCCCGGTGATGAGCCGGTCCCGCAGCCCGGCCAGCCGGGCCGCCCCGGCCGGGCGCTCCTCGGCGGCGAGCCGCAGGGCCGCGGCGAAGCCCACGGCCCCGGCCACGTCCGACGTCCCGGAGCGGCGGCCGCGCTCGTGCCCCCCGCCGCTCAGCAGCGCTCGCAGGGGGGTCCCCCGGCGCAGGAAGAGCACGCCGACGCCCTTGGGCCCCCCGATCTTGTGCCCGGCGAGGCTCAGCGCCGCCACGTCGAGCGCCTGTACGTCCAGTTCCAGCGACCCGGCCGCCTGGACCGCATCCGTATGGAACGGGACGTCCCGCGCCCGAGCCACCGCAGCCAGTTCGGCGATCGCCTGGACCGCACCCGTCTCGTTGTTCGCATACATCACGGATACCACCCCGGTGCCCGGGCGAACAGCCCTCTCCAGGGAGCCGGGGTCCACCAGGCCCTCGGCGGACACGCCCAGCTCGGTGAGCTCGAAGCCGTCCCAGCGGGCCAGGTCCCGGGCCGAGCCGAGCACGGCCGAGTGCTCGACCGCGCTCGTCACCACGTGCGTGCACGCGGGGTTCCGGTCCCGGCGCCCCAGGGCGATGCCCTTGACGGCCAGGTTGTCCGCCTCGGTCCCGCCGGAGGTGAACACGACTTCCGCGGGCCGGCAGTTCAGCACCTGCGCGACCGTGCCGCGCGCCTGCTCGAGCCCGGCCAGCGCCCGCCGACCCGCCTCGTGGTGGCTCGAGGCGTTGCCGAAGTCCTGCGTGAGGTAGGGCCACATGGCCTCCAGGACCTCCCGCCGGACCGGGGTCGTCGCGGCCGAGTCGAGGTACAGCACGGTCAGCCCGTCCGGACGCCGGGCCCGGTGCCAGGGCCGGTGCCGAGACCGGTGCCGAGGCCGATGTCCAGTCCCAGGTCCAGGTTCCGGGCCGAGTGGGTGAGCGCCCCCACCGAGATGACGTCCACCCCGGTGGCCGCGATGTCCCCGACGGTCTCCAGGCTCACGCCGCCGGAGGCCTCGACGGTCGCTCGGCCGTCGATGACCGCCACACCGCTCACGAGGTCGTCCAGCGAGAAGTTGTCCAGCAGGATCGTGTCCGCGCCCCCGGCCAGGACCGCCTCGATCTGGTCCAGGCGGTCCACCTCCACCTCGAGGTGCACCGTGTGGGGCAGACGACGGCGCAGCTGCCGCAGGGCGCCGGTCAGATCGGTGCCGTCGGCCGTGAGCAGGGCCAGGTGGTTGTCCTTGGCCATCACGGCGTCCGAGAGGGAGTGCCGGTGGTTGTGCCCGCCCCCGCTGAGCACGGCGTGCTTCTCGAGCACCCGCAGCCCGGGGGTGGTCTTGCGGGTGTCGGCCACCCGCGTGCGGGTGATGGTGCCGACCGGGAGGTTCGCGGCCTGCTCCACCCGGGCGACCGTCTCCTCGACGGCGGCGACGTAGCGGGCGGTCAGCGTGGCGATCCCGCACATCCGCTGGGTGAGGTTCAGGGCCACGCGCTCGCCGGTCAGCACGGCCCGGGCGGGGCCGGTGACCACGGCCAGCGTGTCCCCGGCCTCGAACCGCTCGCCGTCGGCGCGAACCAGCTCGACGGCCACGGCGGGGTCCACGGCGGCGAACGCCGCGGCGAAGACCTGCCCGCCGGAGAAGACGCCGGCCTCACGGGCCACCAGCTCGGCCCGGGCGGTGGCATGGACCGGGATGAGGTGCTCGGAGGTGATGTCGCCCCAGGGGGCGTCCTCGGCGAGCCCCCGCTCCACGACCTCGGTGACGGCGGCTCGGGTCAGCATGCGGGGATCCTCTCCGGTATATCGAACATGTCGGTGATGGCATGTGTGCTGGTCAGCAAAGGGCTGCCCGGTGCAGGTCGAGGCGTGTCCAGGCGCCAGAACGTACGCCGGGCCCGGGCGGGAGCGGGTGCCGGGAAGTCCTCCCGGAAGTGGGCCCCGCGGGACTCGGTGCGGTGCAGGGCCGCGGCGACCAGGGCGCGGCCCACGGTCAGCAGGTTCCGGTCCTCGACCGCGCGGCGGGTGAGCGCCGACGAGGGGCGGAACCCGGCCAGCCGCCGGTCCAGCGCCTCGAGTCCCGAGCGGTCGCGCAGGACGCCGGCGCCCGCCCACATGGCGTCCTGGAACAGCCGCCGGTCGAACGGCACGGCGTCCCCCTCGAACGGCGCGGTGCTCCGCGCGACCGGCGCACCGTCCGCGTCGAACGGCACGGCGTCTCCCTCGAACGGCCTGGCGTGCTGCACGACCAGCGCACCCTCCCGGTCGAGCGGCACGGTGTCCTGGGCGAACGGCGACGCCGTCCCGCCGGACGGCACGGGGCTCCCGGGTCGTCCGGCCGCCGGCAGGACGTCGGCGCGGCCGGGCAGGACGAGGCGCGCCGGGGCGTCGTCGTCCGCTCGTCCGGCCCGCAGCGCGTCCGCCCGGAGCGCTCCGGCGACCCGTGCCCCGAAGACGGCGCCCTCCAGCAGCGAGTTGGAGGCCAGCCGGTTGGCGCCGTGCACACCGGTGGCCGCGCACTCGCCCACGGCGTAGAGCCCCGGGACGGTCGTGCGGCCGAGGTCGTCGGTGGCGACGCCGCCCATCAGGTAGTGCGCGGCCGGGGTGACCGGGACCGGCTCGCGGGACCAGTCGACGCCGTGCGCGCGGAGGGCGGCGTCGATCGTGGGAAAGCGCCGGGCCAGGAACTCGGCGGTCGCGCGGGTCCCGTGCGGGCCGGGACCCGGCGGGGTCATCCGGGTGCAGTCGAGCAGCACGGGCCGTCCGTCCTGGGCCAGGGACCGGCGGACGTTCTCCCGCGCCACGACGTCACGCGGGGCGAGCTCCGCACGCGGGTGCACGTCCTCGAGGTAGCGCCGGCCGGCGGCGTCCCGCAGCACCGCGCCCTCGCCGCGGACGGCCTCGGACACCAGGAAGCAGCCGGGGGCCGCGAGCGCCGTCGGGTGGAACTGCACGAACTCGAGATCCGCCACCGCGGCGCCCGCGCGCAGGGCCGCGGCGATGCCGTCCCCGGTGGCCACGGCGGGGTTGGTGGTGTGCGGATAGAGCTGCCCGGCCCCGCCGGTGGCGAGCACCACGGCATCGGCGGCCAGCTCGCGGACCCGCTCCCCGGAGCCCGCCAGCACGCGGACCCCGGTCACCCGGCCGCCCGGGACGAGCACGAGATCGACCAGCACGGTGTGCCGGAGGATCTCCAGTCGCCCGGAGGACTCGGCCGCCAGCGCGGCCGCCACGAGCGCCCGCTGGATCCCGCGGCCCGTGGCGTCCCCGCCGGCGTGCAGGATCCGGGGCACGGAGTGGGCGCCCTCGAGACCCTGCAGCCAGGGCGAGCCTGCTCCGCCGGTGCGGTCGAAGTCGACCCCGTGCGCCACGAGCTCGTCGATCGCGGCCGCGGAGCCGCGCACGAGGACGCGCACGGCGTCGTCGTCGCAGGTCCCCGCCCCGGCCTCGAGGGTGTCCTGGACGTGCAGCTCCTCGGAGTCGCGGGGCTGGCCGGCGGGCAGCGCGGCCGTCATGGCCGCGATCCCGCCCTGGGCGCGGGCGGTGGCGGTCTCGTCGAGGGCGTCCTTGCTCAGCAGCACGACGTCGAGACCGCGGTCGACGGCGCCCAGGGCCGCGGTGAGACCGGCGATGCCGCTGCCCACCACGAGCACGCGCGGGAACGGGTGCGTGCTCACCGCGGCAGCGCCGCCAGCATCCGCTCGAGCGCCACCTCGGCGTCCCGGGCGGTCGTGGGGTCCACGGAGATCTGGTTGATCACGCGGCCGGCCACGAGCTCCTCGAGCACCCACGCGAGGTATCCGGGGTGGATCCGGTACATCGTGGAGCAGGGGCAGATGACCGGGTCCAGGCAGAAGATCGTGTGCTCGGGGTGCTGTTCGGCGAGCCGGTTGACCATGTTGATCTCGGTGCCGATCGCGAAGGTGCTGCCGGGCTCGGCGGCCTCGATCGCCTTGCGGATGTGGTCGGTGGAGCCGTTCTCGTCGGCGGCGTCGACCACGGGCATGGGACACTCGGGGTGCACGATCACCTGCACCCCGGGGTGCTCGGCGCGGGCCTTCTCGATCTGGGCCACGGTGAAGCGGCGGTGCACGGAGCAGAAGCCGTGCCAGAGGATCACCTTCGACCCGATGAGCTCGTCGACGGTGTTCCCGCCGAGGTCCTGGTGCGGGTTCCACATCGGCATCTGCTCGAGGGGGATCCCCATGGCCTTGGCGGTGTTGCGGCCCAGGTGCTGGTCCGGGAAGAACAGCACCCGCTGCCCGCGCTCGAACGCCCACTCCAGGACGGTGGCCGCGTTGGAGGAGGTGCAGACGATGCCGCCGTGCCGGCCGCAGAACGCCTTGAGCGCGGCGGAGGAGTTCATGTAGGTCACGGGGATCACGGTCTGCCGGCCGTCGACGGCGGTCTCCCCGAGGACGTCCATGAGCTGCTCCCACGCCTCCTCGACGGAGTCCTCGTCGGCCATGTCCGCCATCGAGCAGCCGGCGGCGAGGTTGGGCAGGACCACGGACTGGTGGTCGCCGGAGAGGATGTCGGCGGTCTCGGCCATGAAGTGGACGCCGCAGAACACGATGGCCTCGGCCTCCGGCCTGCTCCTGGCGGCGCGGGCCAGCTGGAAGGAGTCGCCGAGGAAGTCGGCGTGCTCCACGACCTCGTCGCGCTGGTAGAAGTGGCCGAGCACCACCACGCGCTCGCCCAGGGTCTCCTTGGCGGCGGTGATCCGCCGGCGGAGATCCTCGGCGGAGGCGTGCTGGTACTCCTCGGGGATCGAGGGCTGGGCGGGCGCGCCGGCGGGCACCACGTCGCCCTCGGACGCGCCGGGGCCGTAGCCGGCGGAGACGGTCGGCGCGAAGTCCCACGGGCTCGCGGAGAGGTCGGTGCTGCAGGTGCTCGTGGCCGGGGTAGTGCCCGGGAGGCCGGCCGGCTTCTCGGTCAGCAGGTCGATGCGGGTGGCGACGGAGGTCATGTCTGCTCCTGGATGGTGCGGCCGGCCGGGGTGCGGTCGGCGAGGTCGAGGTCGGTGTTGTAGCGGTAGAGCCGGGGCGGGCGATGTCGGGTGCCCTCCAGGCGGGTGCCGGTGTCGAGGACGGCGCCGGAGGCCAGCACCTGGCGCCGGAAGTTGGCCGGGTCCAGGGGTGTGCCGAGGATCGCCTCGTGCACCTCTCGCAGCGCGGCGAGGGTGAAGGTCTCGCCGAGGAAGGAGTGCGCCACCCGGCTGTAGGTGATCTTGTTGCGCAGCCGGTAGAGGGCGTAGTCCACGATGTCGCTGTGGTCGAACGCCAGGGGCGGCAGCTCGGCGATGCGCATCCACGTGACGTTGAGGTCGGCGTGGAGGTCGGAGGCCTGGTCGGCGCGGATCGAGGCCCAGTAGACGATCGAGACCACCCGCTCCTCGGCGCTGGCCGAGCGGGTCAGGCCGCCGAAGGCGTAGAGCTGCTCAAGATAGCCGGGCTGCAGGCCGGTGGTGAGCTGCAGGGACCGGGCGGCGGAGGCCTCGAGGTCCTCGTGCTGCTGGAGCGGCCCGCCGGGCAGGGCCCACATCCCCCGGAAGGGGTCCCGGATGCGACGGACCAGCGGCAGCCAGAGCTCCTTGCAGCCGGCGGGCCCGGTGTCCCGGGCGGCGAAGATGACGGTCGACACGGCCAGCGCCACGTTCTGCGCGGTCATCGTCACCTCCAAGCACGTACGGATCTTCAGGTGCTAGCGACTATAACACCCTTCTGGTCAGCTTGACGTTAACGAAGTCGTGACCATGGTGCCCCTGACCAGGCCCCATGAATACGCGGCTTTACCCGTGTCCACAGGGGTTGTCCACGCACAGTGGGGGGCACTTACGATCTGACCCATCCAGCCGGGTCGTCCGGCCGCGGCAGAGCGAAGCGGGGAACTTCATGGTCCGGTCCTACCCAGTCGGCACGGCCGTCGGGGGCGTCGCCCTGGCGGCGCTCCTGCTCACGGGTTGCGGCACCGACGACGACGGCGCGGCGGCGTCGCCTTCCGCTGCCGCCCCGACTGCTGCGCCCGCCTCGCTGGAACCCGGTCCCGATGCCACATCCGAGGACTACGTGCCGGCCTCGCTCGACGGACCTGCACAGAACGTGCCGAAGCCCGTCATGCCGGAGCTCGCGAAGGAGGAGTCGCGGGACGGCGCACAGGCCTTCCTCGACTACTGGTCCGATGCCATGTGGTACGCGTACCAGACCGGCGACACCTCGTATGCGCGGGACATCATCAGTCTGCAATGCGAAGTGTGTTTGGACCAGTTAGATCTTTTGGACGAAATATACGATTCCAACGCCTGGGCTATCGGCGGTCGAGAATCTGTGAGAATTCAGGACTCGACGATCGCACCTGCAGCCGATGGTGTATATAAGCCAGTTGTATTGGGCTCCACAGAAGGTGCGAAATTGGTCGAAGGGGGCCGTATCTCGCTGGATGTACCTCCCGATGACGGCGTGGGAGATCCTCATGTCATTTACATGGACTATATGATGGATAAGTGGATATATATATCTGCGGCAGATCTCCCCGGGGCGGGTAATGCTAGTAAATAACTTTGCATCATTTATGCTGGCATTTTTGTTGGTATTTGTCACGCCAGCCATTTCACAGGCGTTAGATAGATCAGATGAATTGACGGGAGATGCCGCGCAGTCCAGGGGTTTTGGTGGGTCAAGGGCTGGCCAACGAGGCGTGCCAGAATTCAGTAATGCAACCGCGCGTGCGGCTGGTGATCAAGTAGTTCTCCAGATAGATATGGGCGTCGACTCTGACCGGGCACATGTCCCATCGCCTTTTCGGGGCTCTGGCACCGCGATTCCAGATATCTACAACCCGGACGAGGACCCGGCCTTCCAGAAAGCGCTGCGCCAGTACCTGAGCGACCAGGGGATCGACCAGCCTTTCAACCCGGACACGATCGCGCAGTCGAAGTCGCAGACGTTCAGCCTGCAGAACCCCTGCACCAACCGGACCGGCGACATCCTCGAGAACTGTCTGGCCGAGCGGAACTGCACCACGGCCGACGGTGGGGAGGGTGTGTACATGAACGTCGTGGTGCGGCAGGGCGAAGGTCCCAGGACCCCCTGGGGCGAGCCCATGTGCATCTCGGTCGCCGAGGCGGAGGGCGGGGAGGAGATCGTGGAGCTGCCGACCTTCACGCTGCAGGATTTCAGGACGCTCGCCGTCGCCCCCGCGGCCAGTGCTGTCCAGCCGGCGCCCGACACGCTGCGTGGCATGCACACCAACGTCTGGGCCGAGGCGCTGCCCCAGCAGTTCAGCACCGAGCTGGGCGGTTTCCCGGTGCAGGTGCGGGCCGTCCCGGTCCAGTACGCGTGGGACTACGGCGACGGGACCGCGCTCGGACCCACCGAGCTCAGCGGCGCCCCGCTCGCGGACGGGGCGTGGGACGTGGAGACCGACACCAGCCACGTCTACACCGAGACCGGCGACTACGCCGTCTCGCTCACCACCTGGTTCTCCGGCGAGTACTCCGTCGCGGGCGGTCCGTGGCTGCCCGTGGCAGGTCTCAACGACGTGGCGAGCGCGCCCGTGCCGATCAGCGTCTGGCGCTCCACGGTGCGCAACTACGCGGACGACTGCCTCGAGAACCCGCAGGGCTCCGGCTGCTGAATCCCGCGCCGGCCGGTACACCGTCGGATCCCGGTGGGATGATCGATGCACATGGTCCACCGGTCCCCGGAGGACCCGGCCGGCGGTCCGTTCCCACCAGGTGCTCGGTCCCACCCGTGACGTCGGGACGACGAGGACCTCTGGGCAGCGGTCCCGCCGGTGCCCGCCCACCGGACGAGGAAAGAGGCTGGACAGTGACGATCTCAGGTCCGTGGGTGCTCCACTTCAGCTGGGGCTGCACCGACGACTACGGCCGGGTGACCTTGGAGTTCAACCCGGACGGCACCTTCTCGGGCGGCGGCTTCTCGGGGTCCTGGCGGCAGCGCGAGGGAACCCTGCTGCTCCGCTTCGCCGACGGACCCGCCCAGTACGGCGGAACGATCACCGGCAGTGCGGGGGTGGGGGCGATGTCCACCTTCGACGGCTCGCCGGGCGGGTGCTGGTACCTGGTCAGGCCGGGATCCCCCGGCGGGCCGGAGGCGGCGGACAGCAGTGCCGGTCAGCCGGCGGACGTCGCCGGGCGGAGGCTGGACTCCGCAGGGCCGGCACCCGGCGCGCTGGACGCCGCGGGCAACCGGATCTGATGCGGGAACGTCAGGAGATGAGCACCATGGACCACGAACACCGGCGCGGACACGGCCCGTTCTGCGGCGTGATCCCGCCGTACGTGCACGAGCAGATGGCGGTGCACGGGGACGAGCGGACCCGCAAGAACGCCCTGGCCGCGCTCGCCGTGGACACCACGGTCCGCGCGGAGCGGCTGATCGCCGACCTGACCGCTCGGACCGTCGCGGCGCGGGCGACCGCCCACAAGGAGCGCAGGGTCCACTCGGCGGGCAACACCGCCGAGCTGCCGGGGACGCTCGTGCGCTCCGAGGGGGACCCCGCCGGCGAGGACCCCGCCGTCGACGAGGCCTACGACGGGCTCGGCGCCACGTTCGACCTGATGCAGGAGGTCTTCGGGCGCAACTCTCTCGACGACGCCGGGATGCCCCTGCTCGGCACGGTCCACTACCAGGACAGGTACAACAACGCGGCCTGGGACGGCCACCAGATGATCTTCGGGGACGGCGACGGCCAGTACTTCAACCGCTTCACCGCCGCCGTGGACGTCATCGGGCACGAGCTCGCCCACGGCGTCACCACGCACGAGTCGGACCTCCTGTACATGTACCAGTCCGGGGCGCTCAACGAGCACTTCTCCGACGTCGTCGGGGCCATGGTCAAGCAGTACGTGTCCGTTCCCCGGCAGACCGCGGCGGACGCCGACTGGGTCATCGGGGCCGGCCTGTTCACGAGTGCCGTCAACGGTGTCGGCCTCCGCTCGATGAAGGCCCCCGGCACCGCGTTCGACGACGCCGTGCTCGGCAAGGACCCGCAGCCCGACCACATGTCCCGCTTCGTGCACACCCTGGACGACAACGGAGGGGTGCACATCAACTCCGGGATCCCGAACCGGGCCTTCTACCTCGCGGCGACCGGGCTCGGCGGCTTCAGCTGGGACAAGGCCGGGCGGATCTGGTACGCCGCGATGCGGGACCCCGAGCTGCGGAGCCTGCGGTGGACCGCCCAGTTCACGGACTTCGCACGACTCACGGTCCAGCACGCCGCGGCTCTGTGCGGAGCCGCCGAGCAGGCCGTGGTGGCGGACGCGTGGCAGCAGGTGGGGATCGCCCCCGGCGCGGCTCGCTCCGCCGGCACCCTCGCGGGTGAGTGGGTGCTCCACTTCAGCTGGGGCTGCACGGACTCCTCCGCGCAGACGGCCCTCACGTTCCACGACGACGGGTCGTTCACCGGGGACCTGTCCGGGAAGTGGCACCGGCAGGACGGCACCCTGCTCCTGTCCTTCGACGCCGGCGCCGCCCAGTACGCGGGCACCCTCGCGGGCGACGTCGCCACCGGTGCCATGTCCACGTTCGAGGGGGCGGACGGCTGCTGGCAGCTGATCCGGCAGGGCACCACGGGTAGGATCGGGAACTGAGTCCTTCCCGGCCCCGCCGGTCCCCGCACAGGATCGGCCGGGTCCGACCCGCGTCCTACGAAGGGACGGTGCCGACCATGGCGAGAGTCAGCTACCGCGTCGAGGGCGGCATCGCGTACTTCCCCGGACTGGCCGTGGACCGGACCTTCGAGACCGAGGCCCTGCCGCAGGCGCAGAGGGACGCGCTCCTCGCCCTCTTCGAGACCGTCCGCGCGCAACGGCTGGGACCGCCCGCACCGACCGCCCGCCGCGGGGCGGCCGACCAGCGGTCCTACGTGATCGAGGTCCGGGAGAGCTCCGGCGTCCGGCGGCTCGTGGTGAGCGAGTTCGACCAGGACCCGGCGGCGCAGGAGCTCGTGGCGCGGCTGCGCGACTGCGCCGACCAGTGCGAGCCCGGCGAGGGGCGGTGAGGCGGACCCGAAGGGTCCGGTCCGGGACCGGAGCCCGCACGGGCGGCGCCGCCGGCAGCGTGCGACCACCCGGAGCGGCGCCGTCCGGCGGTCATCCGGGGTCATCCTGGGTCGCGGACATGCTTCTCGGCTGGGGCGTTTGCCTCCGCAACACCATTTCCCCTGATCAGAGGACCCTCCGGTGGCTACACTCGGCCGGACCTGACCGCCGCGCCCACCGCGAGGAGTCCGAGATGTCGAAGAGAGCCCGCGCTCGTTCCGTCACCCTTCTCACGGCGGCGGTCCTGGTCCTGTCGGGAAGCCCAGCCGTCGCGGTCACGCCTCCGCGAGTGCCGCAGCAGCCCGATGCTCCGCCCGTGGTGCCTGCCGCGGGGCAGCTGGTGGCCACGGCCGAGATCTTCCCGGAGGCCGACACGAACCTCTACACCGTCCGGGTCGCCCGCGACGGCGCTGCCGTGGAGCCCGGTGGGTTCGCCCTGGACGTGCAGCAGGTGGTCGACGCGACGCTGGAGGATCTGCAGACCCTGGGTTCTTCTCCCACGGACCCCCTGCTCGTGCTCAACCCTTACGGCACCAACACCACGGGTGTCTACGCCCAGTTCGAGACCGAGGACAACGGCACCCTGACCTACACCGTCAGCTCTCCCGGCACCGAGGACTTCACGCGCGTCGCCGAGGACCACGACCCGAGCGCCTCGTCGTTCGAGGGGCAGCTCATCGGGGTGGTCCCGGGTGTCGAGAACACCGTGACCACCACATGGCGACCCGACGGCGGCGAAGCCACGGAGTTCTCGTTCACCATGACCGCGCCGCCGAGCGCTGCGGGCGGTCTCACGACCCTCGACCGGACCGTGGAGGGGAACGCCGAGGAGCTCACCGAGGGGCTGTTCGCCGTCTCGGGCCTGCTGCGCCACCCCGACCACACCCTGTTCTACGACAACTCGGGCGTCCTGCGCGCCGAGTTCACGCATGACGGCTACCGCACGGACCGCCTGGAGTTCTACGACGGCACGGTCGTCACCACGGTCGCCGACAACGAGCTGGCCCGGATCGACGGCCTCGGCCGGGTCGTGGCCACCTACGTCCTCTCGGGCTACGAGATGCACCACGACTTCGATGTCACGGACGACGGGAAGGTCGTGATCCTGGCGACGGAGACCGCCAAGGACAGTGTGGAGGACGTCGTGGTGTCCTTGGACCTGCAGACCGGCACCTCCGAGAAGGTGGTCGACTTCACGGAACTCCTCGCCGACTACAAGTCCGGCACGCAGCCCTACGGCTCGGACGCGCTGGACGACTGGCTGCACCTGAACTCGGTCGACTGGTCCCCGGACGGCGACTCCGTGATCGTCAGCTCCCGCGAGACCTCCGCGATCCTGAAGGTCGACGACGTCCACGGGAGTCCCGCGATCGACTACATCATCGGGCAGCGCGAGGTCTGGGCCGGCACCGACGCCGAGGGCCTGCTCCTCGAGAAGACGGGGGACTTCCCGGACAGCGGCGGGCAGCACTCGGTGGTCCGCCACGACGACGAGGGGCTGGCGGAGGGCCAGTACCACCTCACGATGTTCGACAACAGGTTCTGGAGGATCGACAGCCGCCCGGACTACACGGGTCCCGCGCCCGCGGGAACCTCCCCGGTGTTCGGTGCGGACCCCTCCCTCCGCTCGGAGTACCGCAAGTACCTCGTCGACGAGAACGCGGGGACCTACACCCTGGTCGAGACGCTCCCCGTGCCCTACTCCGCGATCGTCAGCAACGTGCAGGACCTCGGTGGTCCGCTCCTGGTCAACAGCGGCCAGGCCATGACGTTCGCCGAGTACGACGCCCAGCGCGAGGTCGTCGCTCGCTTCGACTACGCCCTCGAGGGACCGGCCGAGAACGGCTTCGCCTACCGGGTGCTGAAATACGGGTTCGGAGACTTCTGGTTCGCCGCGTCCTGAACCGTCCCGCCCGCAGCACCGGGCCCCCGGTCGCGTTCGAGAAGGTGGGGATGCGAGGAGGGGGCGTGCGAGGACCGTGCCCTGGCCCTCATCCCTGCCCCGCCGACTCCGCCCACTCGGCGACGCGGGTACTGCTCTGCTCCTCGGAGAGGTCCTCGACCCGGGTCATGACCGACCAGCGGACGCCGAACGGGTCGCGGATGCTGCCGTAGCGGTCGCCGGAGACGAACGTGCTGACCGGCTCGCGGACCGTGGCGCCGGCGGCGACGGCGCGTGCCACCACGTCGTCGACGTCCGGGACGTAGAGACCCAGGGAGTAGCAGTCGTCGTCCCCCGCGGGCGGGGCCACCAGGTGGAAGGCGGGATTCACCTCGCCCAGCTGGAGACGTCCGTTGCCGAGGTCGAGAGTGGCGTGCACGACGACGGGCGTCCCGTCCGGCCCCGGCATGTCGGTGCGGTCGACGAGGTCGGCGCCGAGAACGCGGGTGTAGAACCCGATCGCCGCGCCGGCGTCGACCACGGCGAGGAACGGGGTGAGGGACGTGAACCCGTGCGGCGTCCCGTCGGTGGTGTGTGCTCCGGTGACCCCACGGAGGTTCTGCTCTGTGCTCATGCCCCGAGCCTAGGGAGCGGTCCGCGGCCGGTCTTGAAGATTCCCGCCACCCTCCGCTGACTACGCTCGTGCCATGAGCGAGCCGCCCACCACGCGGGGCCACCTCACCCCGGGACCGCGCGCCACGGTCGCGCGGCTGCCCGCGCCCGACGACGTCGCCCACCTCGTCCGGCAGCTGTGGATCCCCGAGTGGGACCTGCCGGCGGGGGAACGGATCGAGCAGCTGGTGCTGGGGTATCCGGCGAGCAACGTGGTGGTCGAGCCGGACGGGGTGACGCTGCACGGGCCCACGAGCCGCGCGTCCACCCGGGTGCTGACGGGCCGGGGCTGGGCGGTCGGTGCGCTGCTGCGCCCGGCGGGGGTCCTGCTGTTCACGCAGCACCCGGCGGAGCTCCTCGACGGGTCGGTGCGCCTGGACGTCCTCGGACTGTGCCCGGCCGTCGCGCGGGCCATGTCGGCGCCGGACCCGTCCGAGCGGCACGAGCGTGCGGCGGCCCTGCTCGCCGACCACGTCCGGGCCCTGGCGGTCGGCCGGCCCCGTGGCGAGGCGCAGGACGGTGCCGTGGCCAACCGCATGGTCGACCTCGTCGAGGCGGGTGCCGGGGTAGGGGGCCCGGCCGATCTCGCCCGGCGGCTGCACGTGTCCGAGCGCTCGCTGCAGCGGCTCGCGGCCCGGTACGTGGGCATGCCGCCCCAGCTGCTGCTCCGCCGTCGTCGCCTCCAGGAGGCGGCCGAACGGATGCGCGCGGATCCGGCGGCGGACCTGGGGGCGCTCGCCGCGGAACTGGGCTTCGCGGACCAGTCACACCTCACCCGGGAGTTCCGGTCGGTGCTGGGCGACACCCCGCGCGGCTACGGCCGTGCCCGGTCGGGTCGAGAGGACGGCTGAGCGGCCCCGGGGTTCCGGCTCGGGCGACAGCGCCGGGTCGACGGCCCACTGCCCCGTCCACGGCCCCCGGGGGTGTGGGTCCTGCCGGCTGTGAGGAACGAGACAGCCGCGGTGCAAATAACTTCGGGGCATCTTCCGTTGACACGGAAAGAACCAGTGAACTGACACGAACCCGACGAAAGGCCGATCCGTGCCGAACTCCTCCTTGTCCACCCCCCTCTCCCTCGGCTCCCTCGAGCTGCCGAACCGGCTCGTCATGGCGCCGCTCACCCGGATGCGCTCCGGCCGTGACGGCGTCCCCGGCGAGCTCAACGTCGAGCACTACACCCAGCGGGCGTCCCTGGGCCTCATCGTCACCGAGGGCACGTACCCGGACGCGGCGGGGCAGGGCTTCCCCTACCAGCCCGGCATCGAGACGCCGGAGCAGGTCGAGGGCTGGCGCCGGGTGGCCGAGAGCGTCCACGCGGCCGACGGCCGGCTGTTCCTGCAGGTCATGCATGCCGGGCGCGTGACGCACCCGGACATCAACGGCGGCTACGAGGCCGTCGCTCCGAGCGCTGTCGCGATCGAGGGGAAGGCGCACACCTACGCCGGCAAGGCCGACTACCCCGTTCCGCACGCCCTGACCGCCGACGAGCTGCCGGCCGTGATGGAGTCCTTCGTGCGGGCCGCGCGGAATGCGATCGAGGCGGGTCTGGACGGCGTGGAGATCCACGGCGCCAACGGCTACCTGCTGCACGAGTTCCTGGCTCCCGGCGCCAACCAGCGCACCGACGGGCACGGCGGCTCCCCGGAGAACCGCGCCCGCTTCGTGGTCGAGGTCGTCCGCGCCGTCGCCGAGGCGATCGGCGCGGAGAAGGTCGGTCTGCGGATCTCGCCCGAGCACAACATCCAGGACGCCTGGGAGACGGACCACGACGACGTCCGGGCCACGTACGGCGCACTCGTCGACGGCATCGGGGACCTCGGGATCGCCTACCTCTCGGTCCTGCACAAGGACCCGGCGGGGGAGTTCGTGCAGTGGCTGCGCTCCCGCTTCGGCGGCGCGTTCCTGGCCAACAGCGGCTTCAGCGACGTCCCGACCACCCGCGAGGAGGGCGTGCGGCTGATCGAGGAGGGCGCCGCGGACGGCGTGGTCGTCGGTCGTCCGGCGATCGCGAACCCGGACCTTGCGCGGCGCTGGGCGGAGGGCCTGCCGGAGAACGTGCCGGATCCGCGGACCTTCTACACGCAGGGTGCCGAGGGCTACACGGACTACCCGTTCGCACAGGTCTGAGCCGCATCCGGGCCCCCGCGCCGGCGGTGACCCGGACCGGTCCGAGGTGGTGACCCGTCTCACGCCTTGGCGTGTCCGAGCTGGCTGGGACCATGGAGCATGACCACCACCGCCGTCCCGCCGTGGAGCCTGGCAGACGCCCTCCGGGAGGAGACGGACCTGGCCGAGATCGGCCGGGAGTTCTCCGACGGCGTGCGGGAGCTCGTCGCGGAGGCCCGTGCCGAGTCCCGGGCGGCAGGACACCAGTACCGGCTCCTCCACCGTCTGTGGCAGCTGCAGGAGGAGGCCCGGGAGCAGCGCTGGGCGGTGGAGGCGCACTGGCTGCCCGCCGAACTCGACCGGTTGGGTCCGAACTCCCTCGAGCCCGAGGAGCAGACGCTGCGGGACGTGGCCGACGAGGTCGGCCCGGCCCTCCGCCTCCCCGCGGGCACCGCACTGCGACGTGTCGAGGACGCCGTGCTGCTCGGGGAGTCGCTGCCCGAGGTCCTCGACGCCCTGGAACAAGGCCTTCTGGGGGCTCGGCAGGCGGGCGTGCTCGTCGAGCTGTGGCGCGAGCTCGTGTGGGACGCGGCCGGCCTGCCGCAGGCGTTGCGGGTGCCGGTCGAGGCCGTCCGCCGGATCGCCGAGGAGCTGCTCCTCCGGGCGCCGGACAGCACCGTGGCCCAGCTGCGCGCCCTCGCCCGCCGGCGTCGCGCGGGCCTGCTGCGGGAGACCGAGGAGCAGCGACACCGGCTGGCGCTCCGGGACCGGTGCGTGTGGGTCGAACCCCGGGCGGACGGCATGGCGCAGCTGTGCGCCCTGCTGGACGCGGCCACCGCGCACGCGATCCAGGACCGTCTCGACGCGCTCGCCGACCGCACGGACCCCGCCGCACCGGCCTCGGTCCCCGCCTCGTCAGCACCAGGCCAGCGGGTCCCCGAGCAGCCCGCCCCCGAACAGCCGGTTCGAGGAAAGTCCGTCCCGGTGCTCCCGGTGCTCCCGGTGCTCCCGGTGCTCCCGGTCCTGCCGCCGCCGGACGGCGGGGCGTCCGATTCCCGCGCCGGCGCTCCGGCGGGGCGCACGGTGCCCCAGCTGCGGGCCGACGTGCTGGCGGACCTGCTGCTCGACGGCGAGCCCGCCGACCTGCCCGAGCAGCTGCGCGGCATCCGCGGGCACGTCACGGTCACCGTGCCCGCCCTCGCGCTGCTCCGGAGCACGGGGGAGGTCCCCGAAGATGACGTCGACGACCGACCGGATGCCTTCCGCTGCGCGGAGCTCGAGGGCTACGGGCCCATTCCGGTGAGCCTGGCCGAGCGGCTCGCGGCCCGCGCGCCGTCCTGGTCCCGCATCCTCACCCACCCCGTCACCGGGACCGTCCTGGACCGGGACCGCACCACCTACGCCGTCCCCGCCGACCTCAAGCACCGCCTGAGGATCCGTGACGGCACGTGCCGCTTCCCGGGCTGCCGTCGGCGGGCGTCGCACTGCGACCTCGACCACACGGTGGCCTGGGTCGACGGAGGACCGACCTCGGCGGACAACCTCGCGCACCTGTGCCGGCACCACCACCTGGTCAAGCACCGGGACGGCCCGCTGGGCCGGTGGCAGGTGGAGCACGTGGCACTCGGGCATTCCGAGTCCGGGCGCGGAGATCCACGTCCCGGTGAGCCACGCTGTGGAGAGCTACGTCCTGGCGAGCACGGTCCCGGAGTGGCCGGGTGCACCGGTTCCCTGGAGCGGCACGGCGTGCTGGAGTGGACGTCCCCCGCCGGACAGGTCCACCGGACATATCCCCAGGAGTACCGCCACCCGGATCCGACCCCGGACCGCGTGCCACGGCCAGGACCGCGGTCCTGCTCTCGACCGGGTCCGGGGCCGGCCGATGACCCGCCGCCGTTCTGAGGTCCCGGCACCCATGGTGGCTCCTGCACGCAGGCCCGGAACACCGGACCAGTACACCGGACGTGCACGCTGGTCCAGCACACCGGACCAGCACAGCGGACCAGCACACCGGACCAGTACACCGGACGTGCACGCTGGTCCAGCACATCGGACGTGCACGCTGGTCCAGCACATCGGACGTGCACGCTGGTCCAGCACATCGGACGTGCACGCTGGTCCGGCACACCGGACCTGCACGCTGGTCCGGCACACCGGTCAAGCACCTCGAGGAGCCGCCCGTGACCGCCCCGACGCCCGCCGAGATCCGCTCGGTCCTGCTCGACCTGGTGCGCCGCCGCGGACCGGACAAGACCGTCTGCCCCTCCGAGGCGGCCCGCGCCCTGGCACCCACCGGCTGGCGAGAGCTGATGGAGGACGTGCGTCAGGAGGCGTACCGGCTGGCCGACGACGGACTCGTGGACATCACCCAGCAGGGCCGCAGGGTCGACGGCCGGACGGCAGGCGGGCCGATCCGCGTCCGTCTCCGCTGAGCCGGAGGCCGGCCACGGGTACCGTGTGGGCCATGACGACCGCACCCATCAGCGCCCTGCTCGGATCCGCCGCCCGCGCGCCGTTCGTCCTCCTCAAGCAGTTCCGGCCGCACCGGCCCATCCACTCGGAGGGCGTCGGGCTCGACGGCATGCTCACCCGGACGGGCGGCGGCACCAGTGGCATCCGCTGGATCGACGAGGTCGGTGAGGACCCCGTACGGGCTCGTTTCTCCCGGTCCGCCGGCTTCCCGCAGGGGTGGCCCGACATCCTGGGACTCGCCCTGCGCTGCCCCGTGCCGCCCTCCGGACAGATGGAGGGCCGCAGCGACGGCCGGGCCGACATCCTTCTCGCGACCGCCGGCAGCGGACGGATCTCGCGCTTCGTGCCGACGTTCCACCGGTACGTGCCGGGCGGCGCGTTCGCGTCCTTCATGCCCTACCGCGGCCTGAACGGCCCTGTGCTGGTCGCGGCGCACCCCGAGCCGCGCACGGAGCGCCTGCCGGCCCGCCTCGACCGGTTCCGGTCCTCGGTCGCCGCCGAACCGTGGGTCCTCGGACTGTACTGGGCCACACCGCTCGGTCCGTGGCGGCGCTTCGGGACGGTCGAGCTCGGGCCCGGCGTGCCCTTCGGGGACGACGAACGCTTCGACCCTCTGCTCAACGTGCCCACGGGCGCCGAGAACTACGAGTGGACCTACCGGCTGCGGGAACCGTCCTACACCCTGGCCCGCGTCCCCGGCAGGCGGTCGGGCCGGGCGTAGACTCGGCCCATGGGACTGAGACTGAGGCCCGCACCCACCACCGCAACCGTCCGCCGGCACGCCCTCGTGGACTCGCCCATCGGCCCGCTGGCGCTCGTCGAGGAGGGCGGGGCCCTCGTGGCGCTCTCCGTCGAGGGCGCCCGGGAGGGGCCCGTCCCTCCGTCCTTCGGGGCGCGCGACGACGAGCTGCTCCCGCACGTCCGCGAGCAGCTCGACGAGTACTTCGCGGGACGCCTGCAGGAGTTCGACGCCGACGTGGTGCTGCACGGGACGCCGTTCCAGGTGCGTGTGTGGAACGCCCTCGCGCAGATCCCGTACGGCACGACCGGCACCTACGGGCAGGTCGCACGCACGGTCGGGGCGCCCCGGGCCGCCCAGGCGGTCGGGGCCGCCAACGGCCGCAACCCCGTGAGCCTGCTGGTCCCGTGCCACCGGATCATCGGCGCCGGCGGGCGGCTCACCGGCTACGCCGGAGGCATGGCGCGCAAGGAGTACCTGCTGCGCCTCGAAGGCGTGCTGCTCTGATGGCCCACCCCGAACCTCGCGCGATCCCCCGACGCTGACGCTCCACCAGGAGGACCCATGCCCCGCCTCGACGACCTCACCACCACGAACCTGGAGAAGGCGCGTGCGTCGGGAGCCGGGCGCAGCGCGGAACTGGTGGTCCACGACGGCGTGCTGCGCCAGACGGTGATGGCGCTGTGCGCCGGCACGGAGCTCGCCGAGCACGTTGCCCCGCCCGCCGCCACCCTCCAGCTCCTCCGCGGCCGGATCCGCGTGCTCAAGCGCGGTCAGCTCGCCGAGGAGCTCACGGCCGGGGAGCTGCTCTCCCTCACCGACTCCCGGCACTCGGTGGAGGCCCTGGAGGACTCGGTGTTCCTGCTGACCACGGTCTCCCGGCCGTCGGACGGGAGCAATCCCCGGGTGGCGTGAGCCGGGGAGCGTGAGCTGGGTGACGTGGGCCGGGGAGCATGGACCGGGGAGCGTGAGCTGGGTGACGTGAGTCGGGGAACGTGGACCGAGGCGCGTGAGCGGGGGAGCGTGAGCCCGGCTCAGAACGCGTAGCGGACGTCGCAGTACGGCAGCTTCTCGTGCAGCAGTTGCAGGAACTGCTCCAGGTACCGCTGCTTGTCGCGGAAGCGGTAGCGCACGTTCAGGGCACCGTTCTGGGAGCGCTTGGTCTCCTGCAGGTCCGGCCGCCACAGCACCTCCTCGGCCTTGGGGTGCCACTGCGTGTTGACCTCGTGGAGCTGGGCGTTGTGGGTCAGGAAGATGACCTCCGAGGCCAGCTGCTCCTTGGCCGCGGCGCTCAGGCCGGCGTCGAGCTGATCGAAGAGCTCGGCCCAGTCCGCCAGCCAGGTGTCCGTCACGATCACCGGCGAGAAGTTCACGTGCACCTCGTACCCGGCCGCCACGAAGTCGTCGATGGCCGCGATCCGCTCCGGCACCGGGGTGGTCCGGATGTCCGTCAGCTTGGCCAGGTGTGCCGGCATCAGCGAGAACCGGACCCGGGTCCGCCCCTGCGGGTCCCAGTCCAGCAGCTCCCGGTTCACGTACTTCGTGGCGAAGGACGCCTTCGCCGTGGGATGGCCGCGGAACAGGTCCACGAGGTCGTGCACGTTCTCGCTGAGCAGCGCGTCCACCGAGCAGTCGCTGTTCTCCCCGAGGTCGTAGACCCACGCGTGCGGGTCGCACTGGTTGGGCTCCGGCTTGGCGCCCTGCCGGCGGATGTGCCGGTCCAGGTACCCGGAGATCTGCTCGATGTTGGCGAAGACCGTCACCGGGTTGCTGTAGCCCTTCCGGCGGGGCACGTAGCAGTACGCGCAGGCCATGGCGCACCCGTTGGCCGTGGACGGCGCGATGAAGTCCGCCGACCGGCCGTTGGGCCGCGCCGCCAGCGACTTCTTGACGCCCAGCACCAGCGCCTCGCGCTTGATCCGCACCCACCGTCGCGCGTTGGTCTCGTCCCCGTGCAGCTCCGGGATCTGCCAGTGGCTCGGGACCTCCACCAGGGTGGCGGCCGGCCATCGCTCGAGGATCTCCCGCCCCCGGGGCAGCTCGGCGGCCGCCGGCTCGTAGTAGATGCGGGTGATGTCGACCAGCGACGGATCGGGGGGCATGGGCAGGAGTCTAGGAAGCGCCTCCGACAACCGGCTCGTGGCGTCCTCCCCGGAAATGGACAGTGGACTTCACACCTGGTGGCCGTAAGGATGGCCTCAGGATCCGATCGCAGCGACCACTCCGGCAGCAACGACCACGAGGGAGCTTCCCCATGAAATCCATTTGGCTCGACACGTACGAGGTGCCGGCCGCGGCGCCGGACCAGTTCGTCCCGGGTGCGCACTACGACACCGTGGTCGCGGGTGCCGGACTGACCGGTCTGACCACCGCGGTGCTGCTGGCGCGTGCGGGCCAGCGGGTCGCCGTGCTCGAGGCGCGCTCCGTGGGTGCCGTCACCACGGGCAACACCACGGCGAAGCTGTCCCTGCTGCAGGGCACCACGCTCTCGAAGATCCACCGGCACCAGTCGGACGAGGTGCTCCGCGCCTACGCGGACGGGAACCGGGAGGGCATGGAGTGGCTGGTGCGCTACCTCGAGGAGCGCGGGGTCCCGTTCCAGCGCCGGGCCGCCTACACCTACGCCACGACGTCCAAGGGTGCCTCCGCCTTGCGTAAGGAGCTCGATGCCGCCGGCGTCGCCGGTCTGGACATGAACTGGACCCGTGACACCGGGCTCCCCTTCCAGGTCTCCGGGGCCATCACGATGCCGGACCAGGTCCAGTTCCACCCCATGGAGGTGCTCGGCGCCCTCGCCGCCGAGCTGAGGGAGCTCGGCGGGACGCTCGTGGAGGGCGTCCGGATCACCGGTGCCGGTGTCCGCTCGCCCCTGACGGTGCAGACCTCCCATGGCTCGGTCCAGGCCGACCGGCTCGTGCTGGCCACGGGCATCCCGGTCCTGGACCGCGGCGGGTATTTTGCGAAGCTCTCCCCGAACCGCTCCTACGCCCTGACCTACCGGGTCCCCGGGGCGCCGGCGTCCATTCCCGAGGGCATGTACATCACCGCGGACAGCCCCGACCGCACGCTGCGCACCGTGCCGGTCGGCGGCGAGGAGCTGCTGCTGGTGGGCGGCAACGACCACGTGGTGGGGCGCTCCGAGTCCCCGCAGGCCGCCGTGGACGACCTCGAGGCCTGGACGCAGCGCTGGTTCCCGGGAGCCGAGCGCACCCACGCGTGGGCGGCCCAGGACTACAAGTCGATCAACCTCATCCCCTTCATCGGCACCCTGCCGCGCGGCGGCGGCAACATCTTCATCGCCACCGGTTACAACAAGTGGGGGATGACCAACGCGGTCGCCGCCTCGATCGCGCTGAGCGCCGAGATCCTCGGGGGCAGCATCCCGTGGGCCAGGACGCTGGGCCGGCGCGTGACCACGCCGTCGGACATCCTCACCACCCTGCGGGTCAACCTGGGCGTGGGCGTCAACGCGCCCAAGGACTGGCTCAAGGCCGAGCTCAAGGAGCTTCCGGCGGGGACCCCCGCGGAGGGGGAGGGCGTGGTCGGCCGCGAGCACGGGCTCCCCGTGGCCGTGTCCACCGTCGACGGAACCACCTGCAAGGTCTCCGGCATCTGCACGCACCTCGGCGGCGTGCTGCGCTGGAACGACGCCGAGCACTCGTGGGACTGCCCCCTGCACGGCTCGCGCTTCGCCGCGGACGGGTCCCTGCTCGAAGGCCCGGCGGTGAAGGACCTGCCCCGGACCGGGCACTGATCCTCCCCGGACGCAGCGGCGG